>JANNKZ010000471.1:0-1831 GCA_031396515.1 Gammaproteobacteria bacterium | reverse complement strand
CGGTGACGAGTATTTCGGCGCGGACGAGGAAATGAACTTCGTCGATCTCGACTTTGCCATGCTCGGCCCGGTCGTGCGCGATGCGTCGGCCTGGTTCGACAAGTACTGGAATTCCGCGTCGGCCTACCCGATGGAGATTCTCGATGCCGACGGCGTCAACGAGGAGGCGCTCGGAAAGCTGCGAAACCGGCTCAAACAGTACACGAGCGAAACGGGGAACAGCCGCTATGCGGCCGCACTGCGCGGTGACGAGGTCGTGAAGCGGATGATTGCCGGCGACTGGCCCATGGAGTGGTCTGCAAAGTACCGTTTCATTGCGGACGATCCGGCAAAAGTGACGATGAAGAGGCGCGATGCCAGACGCACGCCGGTGGGCTCGACCCTCTTGCCAATGGTCCTGGCGGCTGAATCGTCGATCAACATCATCTCACCCTACTTCGTGCCCGGCGACGAGTTCACGGCGGCCCTGATCGGAGCTGTGGGCTCGGGCAAGCAGGTGCGCATCCTGACCAATTCGCTCGTCGCCAACGACGTCGCGGCGGTGCACGGCGGCTATATGCGTTACCGGCGTCCGTTGCTCAAGGGGGGCGTCCAGCTCTGGGAGTTGAAGCCGGGGCGCAACGCGGCCGCTTCGAGTCTGTTCGGCTCGTCCGGCGCCAGCCTGCACACCAAGGCGCTCTCCACGGATGGCCAGGAGCTTTTTGTCGGTAGCTACAACGTCGACCCGCGTTCTATCTGGCTCAATTGCGAGCAGGGTGTCCTGGTCGACGATGCGGCGCTCACCGTGCAACTCGATGGTATTTTCGAAACGCAGACGACTGGCCAGCACGCCTGGCAGGTGACGCTGAAGGACGGCAGGATGGCCTGGAGCGACGGTAAGGAAAGTTTCGCTTCCGATCCCAAGGCGTCCGCATGGCGTCGCTTCCAGGCCTGGATGACGCGTGTATTGCACCTGGATGCCCAGTTATAGGGATAGTCCGCGGCCTCTGCGTAAAAAGGGCCCCGCAGGGGGCCATTCTTTTCTCAGAAGCGGTAGCTGACCTCGGCGAACACCGCGGCCGAGCGCTTGCCCTCGATGTCGGCGCGCGTCAGCGGTTTCACGACCTCGACGTAACCCGAGAATCGCGCGCCGTGCAACGCGGCGCCGAACCCGCCGGTCGCCGCTGACTCGCGGCCCGGTAGGTCTTCCTTCCAGGCCGCACCGATGTCATAGAGCGCATAGACCGACGTCGTGCCGACCGCGCTGTCGCTGCCGGTCAGTTCGCGGCGGATGACGGCTTTGGCGCCGAGCCCGCGGTCGCCGGCGATCTCCGCGACCTCAAAGCCGCGACCGAGGCGCTCGCCGCCGTTCTTGAAGCGCTCGCTGTCCGGCAGGACGTGGGCACTGTGCTGCGCGAAGGCGTCGATGCGCAGCGTCCACGACGGGTTGAGCCGCGTGAAGCTCGTCACCTGCATTTGCGCCAGGAAGAAATCGAGCCGCCGATCGTCTTCCGTCAGGTCGTCCGCGCGCAGGCCCGCGTCGAGTGCATCGAGTCCCTTGCGGAACTCGAACGTGGAGGAGAGCTGGGTCGCGGCGAAGGCGCGCCAGGCGACGCGCACGCCGGTTTCGAGGACCCGCAGCCGGTCGTCGCGCACATCCACGCCGTCGCGATCGACCGTTAGGTCCTCGGCCTCGAGTGCGGCTGTCAGCGCGACGCTCGCGTCGGCGGTCTGCTGGACCAGCCGCGTGAGCTTCAGCACGACGCGCTCGCGCGTGTATTCGTCGGTCAGGTTGTCCGGCGATTCATTCGGCGCGGTGTCGGAACGGAAAATCATCGCCATGCCACGCGTG
>JANNKZ010000427.1:0-3233 GCA_031396515.1 Gammaproteobacteria bacterium | reverse complement strand
AATCGTCAGTGACGATTTCGCCCTGCAGACCCGACAGGCGCTTTCGAACATCATCGACGTGCTCGCCTGTGCCGGCGCGGGTCCGCGCGACATCGTGCGGCTCACCTGGTACGTGACGAGCCGGGACGAATACAACGCTTCAGCTGCTGCGATCGGCACGATCTATCGCGAACTGATCGGCCGCCACTACCCCGCGATGTCAGTCGTCGTCGTCGCAGCGCTCCTCGAGCCTCGTGCGAAAGTCGAGATCGAAGCCACCGCCGTCGTTTGAAATGGGGACGCATCCCATTTTCTGGCCGTTCAGCGTCGGGCTGGCTCACTCGCGACCCGGCCGGCCAGGAAAATGGGATGCGTCCCCATTTCAGCCGCCGAGGGCGATGATCATGCGGCGCACGCTCCAGAGCTGCGCGCCGTTTCGCGTCGTGTAGTCCGGGCCGGAGTATCCCCACCAGTCCCAGCAACCGCGCGGGTTAAAGGGCCAGAAGTAGCTCCGCGCCGCCTGCGGATAGAGCACGACGATGCGGTTCGCCGCCGCCCAGCGGTTGTAGCCGGCGTCGCGCGCGAAACTGCGGCCGACGAAGCCGCTGCCTTGTCGGCAGCCGTGGAATGCCACGTGCAGCCGGCACGGCCTGCCCGCTGCGCAGTCTTTCGGCACGAAGAGATAGCCCTCGTCGGCGAGCGAAGTCAGCATGCCCTCCCTTGCGTAGCGCACCTGGTTGAACGTGCGCAGTTCTCCCGCGACGGCACCGGTCGGCTTGCGCAGCCCATCGTAGAAATACGACAGCATGTTGCCGGCGGCGTCGTAGCCGCAGTTGTTGATCCACGGTGATTCCTCAATGCCGCAGTCGCCACCGCGGTCGTCGGTCGGAAAGCCGTGGGCGGCTTCGACCTGCGTTTCATAATGAATGCGCTCGGGCGGCAGGTAGCGGTGATAGAAGCGCAGCAGTGAATCCACGACCGCGGCGCCGACCGTGCGATCCCGCTTGCCGTGAAAGATCCAGACGCGATCGGGCGCGAGCCAGGACGGGTCGTCGACGGCGTCAGCTTTCGCACTCGCCGTCAGCGCCGCGGCCAGCGGCAGGATCTCCGGGCCGGCCTCGCTGCCTTCGAGGCAATGCTCGCGCCCGCGCCACATCGACCCCTGCGCGCAGAACCAGGGCCCGGCGGCGACGATACCGGCGCCGATGACGTCCTTCGAGTAGGCGACCTGGTATTGCGTCGCCATGTAGCCGCCCGACGAAAATCCCGACACCGTCAGGCTGCCCGGCAGGATCTTGAGCTTCGGCAGGCTGTCCGCAGGCTGCGCGGAAACCGCGCAGGCGAGCAAGGCGAGGCAGGCCGGGAGCAACCGCCGCATCGGCTGACTATCGCATGGCATTGCCGCAGGCGCCGCGCGCGAATGCAGCGGCGTCGCCGGCATTCACGCCAGCCGCTCGATGACGTCGCAGATTGCGGCGATCGCCACGCCGCGCGAAGTCGAAGGCCGCCAGGCGGCGCCGATCAGCCGCGCCGGCTGCGGCGGGGCGAACGGCCGCACGACCAGGCCGCGCGCGGAGGCAAACGGCCCCTCGGCCGCGAGTCGCGGCAAGAGCGTGATGCCGAGGCCCGCGGCGACCATCTGGCGCAGCGTCTCGAGTGAGGTCGCGCGGAAGTCCTGCTCTTCCACTCCGGCCTGGGCGCAGACGTCGAGCGCCTGGTTGCGCAGGCAGTGGCCTTCCTCGAGGAGCAACAGCCTCTCGCCCGCGAGGTCGGCGGCCTTCAGGCGCCGGCGCGTGGCGAGGTGATGCTTTTCCGGCATCGCGATCAGGAAGGATTCGCCGAACAGAGAGCGTGTCTGCAGGCCCTTGGTGTCCGCCGGCAGCGCCAGGATCGCGAGGTCGAGTTCGCCCTTCAGGACGCGGTCGACCAGCGGCGCGGTCTGGTACTCGTGGAGCATCAGCTGGAGCTTCGGCAGTGCGCGCGCAAGCTTCGGCGCGATGCGTGGCAGCAGGTAGGGCCCGAGCGTCGGGATCAGGCCGACCTTGAGCTGCCCCGAGAGCGGGTCCTGGCTCGCCCTCGCCAGCGACCGGATGTCGTCCGCGTCCTGCAGCATGCGCCGCGCCCGCTCGACCACGGCCTCGCCTGCAGCGGTCAGGGCCAGCCGGCGAGGGCGACGCTCCACGAGCGCCACGCCGAGGAATGCCTCGAGCTTCTTGATCTGGGCGGAGAGGGTAGGCTGGCTCACGTGGCAGCGCTCCGCGGCCCGGCCGAAATGGCGGGTTTCCGCGAGCGCGACCAGGTACTGGAGGTCTCGGAGATTCATAGACGTAGTCTATCATCTACATGAGATCAATCGATTGTACAAATAAGGCTGCCGACCGCATCCTGCCCGGCAACGAACACCACAGGAGTGCAGACCATGCTCGGACTCGGCAGCCAGTTTCCCTCGTTCAACCTCACGGGCGTCGTCAGCAACGACCTGAACAGCGCCTTCAAGCCGATCGACGACAAGACCCACGCGGGCAAGTGGCTCGTCGTGTTCTTCTGGCCGAAGGACTTCACCTTCGTCTGCCCGACCGAGATCGCGGCATTCGGCAAGCTGAACCGTGCGTTCCGGGATCGCGATGCGCAGTTGCTCGGCGTGAGCACCGACTCGGAGTTCGTGCACCTCGCCTGGCGCAAGTCGCACGAGGACCTGCGCGACCTGCCGTTCCCGATGCTGTCGGACATCAAGCGCGAACTCTCGACGGCGCTCGGCGTGCTCGACCCGGAAGCGGGCGTGGCGCAGCGCGCGACCTACATCGTGGACCCGCAAGGCGTGATCCGCTTCGTCTACGTGACGGACCTCAGCGTCGGCCGCAGTCCCGAGGAAGTGCTGCGCGTGCTCGACGGCCTGCAGACCGACGAACTCTGCCCCTGCAACTGGCAGAAGGGTGAAGATACCCTGAAGGCAGCCTGACCATGGATGCTCTCCGGGACCGGATCCCCGACTATGCGCGCGACCTGCGGCTCAACCTCTCCTCCGTGTTGACGCCGCAGGGTGCGCCGGGCCTGACCGACGCGCAGGTCTGGATGACGGCGCTCGCATCCGCGATCGCCTCGCGCAATGCCGAGCTCGCGAGGGTGGTCGAGGCGGAAGCGACGGCGAAGCTCCAGCCCGCCGAGATCGAGGCGGCGCGCGCCGCCGCTGCGATCATGGGCATGAACAACGTGTACTACCGCTTCCTGCACCTGGTCGAGGACGAGGAGTACGC
>JANNKZ010000416.1:0-10497 GCA_031396515.1 Gammaproteobacteria bacterium | reverse complement strand
GCCGGAAGAAATGGGAGAAAGTTTCAAGCTGCTGGCGCTGACGCGCGATATCGACGCGCAACTCGCCGCATTCAGCTTCCGCGATTTCTCCGCAAGCCTTTAAGATGGTGCCGGGTCGCGGATTCGCGGATTTGGAAGGTGGATTGCTTTCCAAATCCGCGAATCCGCGACCCGGCACCATCTTAAAGGCTTGCGGAGAAATCGCGGAAGCTGAATGCGGCGAGTTGCCCTTCGATGCCGCGCGTCAGCGCCAGCAGCTTGAAACTTTCTCCCATTTCTTCCGGCAACATCAGCTGCTGCGCCGCCTGGGAGAGCCGCAGCCGTCGCGATTCGCTCACGCCCTCCTGCAAGGCCCGCAGTTCCTGTTCGACGCCGAGCGAGGCCATCGCATGGGCCTGGGTCGCAAAGCCCGCAACCTCGAATCTGTTCGCCCGTCCCACGTCGGCGATCGCTGAGAAGTCCACCCAGGCGCTCAGGTCCTGGATGCCGGTCCGCGAAAGCGGGTCCGGCACGTCGTGATGCCGGTGGATGCCGCACAGGGTGCCGTTCGGACGCGACGGGTGATAGTAATGAGTGCGCGGCAACCCGTAATCGGCGATCAGGAGCGCGCCCCGCTCGAGCGACGCGCCGATTCCCGCGGTCCATGCCGGCAGGCCGGGGCACCACTCGGAGACGAAGCCCTCTGCCATCGGTTCCGGCAACCGGGCATTCAGCGCGGCGACGACCGCGGCCAGTCGTTGATCCGCCGGGCGAGCCGACCACTCGAAAGCGTCGCCACTGGCCACGACACCCATCGCTTCGCAACCGTCCCGTGTGATCCGGAAGCGATCGACCGGCAAGGCATCGGCGACTTCATTCGCGACGACGACGCCACGCCAGGACTCCGCTGGCGGCGCATCGATCCAGTCCAGCGGCACCGGCGCAGCGGCCAGCAGTTCCCGCTGGTCCGCGCGCAGCGCCGGGCTCACGTCGACGATGCGATAGCGGCGCGGCAATGCGCCGAGGCGCTCCAGCGCTTCCAGCAGGTCAAATGCGAGCCGGCCGCTGCCGGCACCATGCTCGATCAGGTCGCCGCCGCCCGTCCGTTCGAGGATTTCCGCGATCTGGGCGGCGAGGCAGCGCGCGAAAAGCGGCGACAGCTCGGGTGAAGTCGTGAAGTCCCCGGCCCAGCCGAAGCGATCGCGATTCGTCATGTAATAGCCGAGGCCCGGCGCATAGAGCGCCGCGTGCATGAACTGCGAGAAAGGGATCCAGCCGCCGGCCTCGGCGATCAGAGCGCGCAAGTGCCGGGCGACCCGCTCGCCATGAGCGATCTCGTCCGGCGTCATCGGTTCCAGGCCCGCCTGCATCATGCCTTCCATGCTCCGTGATATCGTCGCCCCCCGCCATGACCACAGACGCTGCCATGCCGCTTTCGGGCCAGGTCGTGCTGGTGACGGGCGCCGCGCGCCGCATCGGCGCGGCCGTCGCCCGCGCCTTCCACGGCGCCGGCGCCGCGATCGCCCTGCATTGTCACCGGTCGGCGAAGGAAGGCGCTGCGCTCGTCGCGGAATTCAATGCGGCGCGCGCGAAGTCCGCCGAACTCATCCGCGGCGACCTCGCCCTGCCCGACACCTGGACCGCGCTGCCGGCCACCGCGATCCGTGCCTTCGGGCGGCTCGACGTGCTTGTCAACAACGCCTCGACCTTCTATCCGACGCCGGTCGGCGAGATCACCACCGCGCAATTCGACGACCTGATCGGCACCAACCTGCGCGCGCCGCTGTTCCTCTCCCAGGCGGCCGCGCCGGAACTGCGCCGCCGGCAGGGACTGATCCTGAACATCGCCGACATCCACGGGCTGCGGCCGCTCGCGCGCCACGCCGTCTACAGCTCGGCGAAGGCAGCCCTCGTGATGCTGACCCGCTCGCTCGCGCGCGAGCTCGGGCCCGAGATCCGCGTGAACGCCATCGCGCCCGGTCCGGTGCTCTGGCCGGAGGTCGCCATGGACGAGGACCAGAAGCGCAACATCGTCGAACGTACGGCGCTCAAGCGCTCTGGCTCCCCGGAGGACGTTGCGAAGGCCGCGCTCTTCTTCGCGACCGACGCGCCGTACGTGACGGGCGAAGTGCTCGCGGTGGACGGCGGCCGCCTCGCCGGCGGCGATCGGCGCTAGCCGCCTCACGCGTCCGGACCGTCGAGCGAAGTCGCGACCAGCGGATGCTGTTCGCGATCGAAACGCTGCCACAACTCGCCGATCGCGATGCCTGACTCCGGATGCGGCAGGTCCGGCGCGAGCTCCGCGAGCGGGCCCAGCACCCAGGCTCGGGTCGAGAGATCCGGATGCGGCAGGCGCGCGCGGTCATGGCGCCCGGTCAGGTCGCCGTAGAGCAGCAGGTCGAGATCGAGCGTGCGCGGGCCCCACTTGGGCGCTCCCGGCTCGCGGCCGCCGGCACGCTCGACAGTCTTCAGCCGCTCGAGCAGTGCGGCGATCGGCAGGTCGGTGTGGAAACGCAGCACCACATTGATGAAATCGTCGCCCTCGAACCCGACCGCGCGGTTCGACCAGGCGCGCGAGGCCGCGAGTCCCGGGAATTCTGCCGCGAGCGTTACGATCGCACGCCTCAGGCTCGCGCGCGGCCGGACGTTGCTGCCGGCCGCGACAAATACCTCAGGCATCGCGGCCGCGCTCGATCGTCACGCCGACGTCGCGCGAATGGCGCACGGCGCCCGGCTTGTGCACCGTCACGCGCACACGTGCGACCACCGCAAACTCCGCGAGCACGATGCGCGCGATCTCGCCGGCAAGCGCCTCGACCAGACGGAAGCGGCTGTCCTGGACGAAACCGAGTACGCGCTTGGCGACTGACTTGTAGTTGAGCGTGTCCTCGATCGCGTCGCTCGCGATCGCGGCCGACAGGTCCAACTGCATCTCGAGGTCGATTTCGAGGCGCTGGCGGACTTCGCGCTCCCAGTCGTAGATACCGATGATGGCGTCGGCGGAGAGCGCGGTCAGGAAGATGCGGTCCACTAGTTTCTCCAAGAGGCAGGCAGTCTCTTGTGTTGCTGTCTGCCGGGTTGGCTCGCTCGCTCAGAAGATAGGACATTCGCTCGCTCGCCACCCGTTCGACAGCAACACAAGAGAGTGTGGTGCCTGTTCAAGCGGGTGCGTCCCTTCTTCCGGGAGCGCGCAGTTCGTCGAGCGGCCAGCGCGCACGGGCGCGGGCGGCCAGGCCTTCGCGTTCGCCGGCGGCGAGGCGGGCGTGGCCGGCGAGCGCGATCATCGCCGCATTGTCGGTGCAGAACTCGGGGCGCGGGAAGTGCACGGTCGCGCCGATCGCCAGCGCCGCCTGTGCGAGCGCCTCGCGCAGGCGCCGGTTCGCGCCGACGCCGCCCGCGATCACGAGCCGCCGGATGCCGGTCTCATGCAGCGCGCGCAGCGACTTGGTCACGAGCGTCTCGACCATCGCCGTTTCGAAGCCGCGCGCGACGTCCGCGCGCGCGCCATCGTCGAGCATGCGGCCGCGGATCGCGACGACCACCGCAGTCTTGAGCCCGCTGAAGCTGAAGTCGAGTCCGGGCCGGTCGAGCATCGGGCGCGGGAAGTGGAACACGCCGTCGCGGCCCTTCTCGGCGAGCGCGGCGAGCGCGGGCCCGCCGGGATAGCCCAGGCCGAGCAGTTTCGCGGTCTTGTCGAAGGCCTCGCCCGCCGCGTCGTCCTGGGTTTCGCCGAGCACCCGGTAGCGGCCGACGCCCGCAACCTCGACCAGCATCGTGTGGCCACCCGACACCTGGAGCGCCACGAACGGGAACTCGGGGGCAGAGTCTTCGAGCGCGGGGGCGAGCAGATGGCCCTCGAGGTGATGCACGCCGACCACCGGCACACCCCAGGCATAGCCCAGCGAGCGGCCGACGGTAGCGCCGACCAGGAGCGCCCCGATCAGGCCGGGACCCGCGGTATAAGCAATGCCTTCAATGGCTTGCGCATCAGCAACGGCCTCGGCCAGGGCGGCTTCGATCATCGGCAACAGCCGCTCGATGTGGTCGCGCGAGGCGAGTTCCGGCACCACGCCCCCGTGCGGGGCATGCAGCGCCACCTGACTGAAAACCCGGTTCGCGAGCAGGCCCCGGGCGCCGTCATAGACGGCGACCGCGGTCTCGTCGCAGGAGGTTTCGATGCCAAGCACTCTCATATCGCTAGTCTTTTGATTTTCCGGGGGCAGATCACTACAAGTCCGGGCCCGGTCCCCGGGCTGTTCCGGGGGGCGCAGTGCCCATTTGCGAGGTTGGAATGCCGAGCGTCCGTATCCGCGAGAACGAGTATTTCGACGCCGCCCTGCGTCGTTTCAAGCGCGCCTGCGAAAAGGCCGGCGTGCTCACCGAACTGCGCCGCCGGGAATTCTACGAGAAGCCCACCCAGGAACGGAAACGCAAGAAAGCCGCAGCGATCAAGCGGCACCTGAAGCGCGCTTCCCGCGACGGCGGCGGCCCGCGCATCGCAGCGCGCTGATCCCGGGATGAGCCTGAAGGCCCGCATCACGGAAGACATGAAGACGGCGATGCGATCGGGCGAGAAGGATCGCCTGTCCTGCATCCGCATGCTCCAGGCCGGCATCAAGCAGCGCGAAGTGGACGAGCGCATCCAGCTCGACGACGCGCAGGTGCTCTCGGTCATCGACAAGATGATCAAGCAGCGCCGCGAATCCGTCACCCAGTTCCAGGCCGGCAACCGCGCCGACCTCGTCGCCCAGGAAACGGCCGAGATCGAACTGCTGACCGGCTACCTGCCGGCGCAGCTCGGCGAGGCCGAACTCGACGCCATGATCAAGGACGCGATCGCTGCAACCGGCGCCGCCTCGATGAAGGACATGGGGAAGGTGATGGGCGTGCTGAAGCCGAAGGTGCAGGGCCGCACCGACATCGGCGCGCTGTCCGCGCGTATCAAATCCGTACTCGGCGGTTGAGATGAGTCCCAGTCGCGTTCCGGAAGGCGAGGTACGCGGCGCGATCGTCCCGATCGGTGGTGCGGAGAACAAGGAAAACGACCCGAAGATCCTCGCGCGCTTCGTGCGCGAGGCCGGCGGCGAGCTCGCCGACATCGTCGTGATTCCGACCGCGAGCCGCTCGCACGAGACCGGCCCGCGCTACGAGAAGCTGTTCCGCGAGCTCGGCGCGCGCCGCGTGGACGTGATGGATTTCGACACCCGCCGCGACTGCCAGGAATCCGGCCGGCTGACCCGTCTGACCGAGGCGACCGGCGTCTTCTTCACCGGCGGCAACCAGCTGCGGCTGACGACGCTGCTCGGCGGCACGCCGGTTGCGAAGCTGATCCGCTCGCAGAATGCCCGCGGAGTCACGGTCGGCGGCACCAGCGCCGGCGCCTCCATCCTCTCCGAACACATGATCGCCTACGGCGACGACGGCGCGACCGCCATCGCCGGCAGCGTCCGCCTCGCGCCCGGCCTCGGGCTCACGAACCGCTTCATCATCGACCAGCATTTCCGCGAGCGCGACCGGCTCGGCCGCCTGATCACGGCGCTCGCCTACAACCCGTTTGCCGTGGGCATCGGCCTCGACGAGGACACCGCCGCCTTCATCGGCGCGGACGAGACGCTGGAAGTCGAAGGCTCGGGCGGGGTCACGGTGCTGGACGCGTCCAAGGTCAGCTTCTCGTCGGTGGACAGTGCGATGGAAGGCCAGCCGATCTGCATCCTCGGCCTCGTCGTGCACGTGCTGACGACCGGCGCGACTTTCAACCTGCACACACGCCAGGCCTCGAGGGGCGGCCTCGCGCCGGTGCGGGAATGACGGCGGCGCCATGCGCATACTGGACCGTTCCGTCTATGTCGGGCCTTCGCACTTCGCGCGGTTTCCCGTCATCCGCCTCGAGCTCGACCTCGGCGCGCTCGAAGCCTGGCCGACCGGAAAACTCGGCAAGGATTTCGTCAACGGGCTGATCGAAGCGCTGCCCGGCCTCGCCGAGCACGGCTGTTCCTACCAGACGCCCGGCGGATTCATCCGCCGCCTGAACGAAGACGACGGCACCTGGCTCGGCCACGTGCTCGAGCACTGCGCTCTTGAACTTCAGAACGTCGCGGGAGAGGACGTCACCTTCGGCAAGACCCGCAGCCTCGACCAGCCGGGCCTCTATTCGGTCGTCTATGAGTACGCCGAGCGCGAAGAAGGCATCGCGGCCGGCGAACTGGCGCTGCGCCTGCTGTGCTCGCTGCTGCCGGAAAAACTCCGCCCGGAAGCCAGCGTGCCCGAGGGCTGGACCTGGCCGATCGCGCGCGACGCCTACATCAAGTATGCGCAGCGGCGAGCACTGGGCCCCTCCACCGCTTCGCTGGTGCACGCCGCCGAGAAGCGCGGCATCCCGTGGCTCCGGCTCAACGACCAGTCGCTGATCCAGCTCGGCCACGGCCGCTACCAGCAGCGCATCCAGGCGACCGTCACGGGCCGCACGTCGCACATCTCGGTCGAACTCGCGAGCGACAAGGAAGAGACCAACCGCATCCTCGGCGCGCTCGGCCTGCCGGTGCCGCAGCAGGAACTGGTGCAGTCCGAGCGCGAGGCTGTGCGCGCGGCAAACCGCCTCGGCTTTCCGGTCGTGACCAAGCCCTACAACGGCAACCACGGCCGCGGCATCTCGATCCACCTGATGACCGACGACGAGGTGCTGCGCGGCTTCGCGGCGGCGCGCGAACATTCGCGCTCGGTGATCGTCGAGACTTTCCTCGAAGGCGACGACCACCGGCTGCTGGTCGTCAACGGCGAGTTGATCGCGGCGACGCGGCGCACGCCCGGCCGCGTCATCGGCGACGGCCAGCACACGGTCGCCGAGCTGGTCGAGATCGTGAACCAGGACCCGCGGCGCGGCGTCGGTCACGAGAAGGTGCTGACGCGGCTCGAGATCGATGCCCAGGCGCAAATGATGCTCGAGCGCGCGGCGCTCACCGCAGACGCCGTGCCGGAGGCGGGCCGCGTCGTGTACCTGCGCTCGACGGCGAACCTCTCGACCGGCGGCACCGCGACCGATGTGACCGATGTGATCCATCCCGACAACCGCGACATGGCGGTGCGCGCGGTGCGCGCGATCGGCCTCGACGTCGGTGGCGTGGATTTCCTGTCGAAGGACATCACGCTCTCCTACCGCGAGATCGGCGGCGGCATCTGCGAGATCAACGCGGCGCCCGGCTTCCGCATGCACGTCGCGCCCTCCGAGGGCACGGCGCGTGACGCCGCCGGCCCGGTCATCGACATGCTGTTCCCGCAAGGCGCGCCCTCGCGCGTGCCGATTGCAGCGATCACCGGCACCAATGGCAAGACCACGACCGCGCGCATGCTCGCGCACATATTGAAGATGTCCGGCTATACGCCGGGCCTGACGACCACCGACGGCGTCTATATCGACGGCCAGCGCACGGTGTCCGGCGACATGACCGGCCCGGTCTCGGCGCGCATGGTGCTGTCGGACCCGCACATCGACGCCGCCGTGCTCGAAACTGCGCGCGGCGGCCTGCTGCGCGCCGGCATGGGCGTCCCGGCGGTGGACGTCGGCGCCGTGCTGAACGTCCAGGCCGACCACCTTGGGCTCAAGGGCATCGACACACTCGAGCAACTGGCCGAAGTCAAACGCGTGGTCGTCGAGATCGCGACCGGCTGCGCCGTGCTGAATGCGGACGACGAACTCGTGCTGCGCATGTCGGCGCACACGGATGCCGAGCACCTCTGCTACGTGACGCTGAACCCGCAGCACGCGCTGGTGCGCGAGCACATCCGCGCGGGCGGCCGCGCCTGCGCGCTCGAGGCGGGCGTCAACGGCCAGATGATCACGCTCTACGACCGCGGCGGCCACATTCCGCTGGTGTGGACCCACCTGATCCCGGCGACGGTCGAAGGCCGCGCGACCCACAACGTGCAGAACGCGATGTTCGCGGCCTCGCTCGCGTTCTCGCTCGGCGTGAAGCTCGACGCGATCCGCCAGGGACTGCGCACTTTCGACACGACCTTCTACCAGGCCCCGGGCCGCATGAATTTCTTCGACGAGCATCCATTCAAGGTGCTGTTCGACTACGGCCACAACGCACACGCGGTCGGCATGCTCACCGACCTTGCTGGCCGGCTCGAAGTCGCGGGCCGTCGCATCGTCGTGCTCGCCGGCCCCGGCGACCGGCGTGACGAGGACCTGCGCGCGATCGCGCGTGCGGTCGCAGGCCGCTTCGATCATTACGTGTGCCGGCGCGACGACAACCTGCGCGACCGCAAGCAAGACGAGGTGCCGCGCCTGATGGCTGCGGAGCTCGTGGCCGCCGGCGTGCCCCAGTCCGCGATCTCGGTGATCCCCGACGAGCAGGAAGCGATCGACGCGGCGCTGCGCATGGGCCAGCCTGGCGACCTGCTGCTGGTGTTCGCCGATGCACTCGTGCGTTCGTGGAAACAGATCATCCGCTTCCGGCCCGAGGGGGCGGCCGCTCCCTCGGCGCGCGTGCCGGAACCGCCCGTGCAGGCGGTGGTCGAAACGCCGCCCGAAAACCTCGCCCCGCTGTCGCTCGACGGCCTGATCCGCGATGAGCGCGGCATCCGCTACGCACCCGAGGCGTCCGACTGAGTGGAGAAGCCTCAGCGCCCTTCGTCGATTCGCGTCGCCTGACCGGGCACAACCGGTTCTTCGACGGCCCCGGCGCCGTGCTCGAAACCCCCGAGTCCCGGCGCGAAGTCCTCGCCGGCTGGGAACGGCGCGCGCGCGCCGCGCGCCGCGCGCTCGGCTGGCGCGACGCGCCGATGGTCGCGATCGCCCACGCGAGCGGCGCCTCGCTCGCGCTGTCCGCGCCGGCCGACCAGCTCTTCACCGCGACCGAAGTCAACGAATGGGCGCTGGCCGCGTCGATTGCCGAGCGCGAGCCTGCGCGCCGCGCCGCATTGATCGCCGCGCTCGCGGCCGAACAGCCGGAGGAATCCGAGCCGCCGGTGCTCGAGGACGCGGGCGCGATCGCGCGGCTCGGCCGCCGCGCCGCGCACGAGGCACAACCGCGACTCCGTGCTTTGCTCGATGCCGCGGTGGCGCGCGCGCTGCCCGTGCTGCTCGACGACGAGGAACTGACGATCGGAACCGGCAGCGGCCACCGGAGCTGGCCGCTCGCGGACCTGCCGGACGTGGCACCGGCGACCTTTGCGGGACTCGGCCGCATCCCGGTCGCGCTCGTGACCGGGACCAACGGCAAGACGACGGTCGTGCGCCTGATCGCCGCCTGCCTCGCCGCGGCCGGTTATCGCACCGGCCATAGTTGCACCGACGGCGTGTTCGTGGACGGCCACGCCATCGGCAGCGGCGATTATTCGGGACCCGCCGGCGCACGACGCGTACTGCGCGATGCACGCGTCGGCGCGGCCGTGCTCGAGACGGCGCGCGGCGGCATCCTGCGGCGCGGGCTTGCGGTCGCGCGGGCGGATGTCGCCGTGATCACGAGCATTGCCGCCGACCATTTCGGCGAGTACGGCATCCACGACCTGTCCGCGCTCGCGGAGGTCAAGCTCGCCGTCGCGCGCGCGCTCCCGCCCGACGGCACGCTGGTCGTGAACGCCGACGACGGGACGCTCGCCCGCAAGGCCGCGGATGCACGGCGTCCGCTCGCCTGGTTTGCGCGCGATGCGGGCCATCCCGCGCTGGCCGCGCATCGCCAGGCCGGCGGCACGACCTGCGGCGTCGCCGGCGGCCAGCTCCGGCTCGATCGCGCGGGTGTCGCGCACGACCTCGGCGCCATCGCCGACCTGCCGCTCGCCGCCGGCGGCCATTCGCTGTTCAACGTGTCGAACCTCGCGGCCGCCGCGCTCGCGGCCGCAGGCCTCGGCATTGCGCCCGCGACCATCGCCGCGGTCTTCGCCCGCTTCGGCCGCGATCCCACGGACAATCCCGGCCGCCTGATGCACTACGAAGTCGGCGGCCTCAACCTGATCGTGGACTTCGCGCACAACCCGGCCGCGCTCGCGGGGCTCGTGGATTTCGCGCTCCGGCTGCGCCAGCGCGGACGGCTCGCGCTCCTGCTCGGCCAGGCCGGCAACCGCGAGGACGCGGACATCGGCCGCCTGGCGGCGGTCGCTGCCGCCGCGCGGCCGGACCTCGTCATCGTCAAGGAGCTGACGACCTACCTGCGCGGCCGCGGCGCCGGCGAAATCCCGGCGCTGCTGAAGCGGGCGCTGGTCCGCGCCGGCATCGGCGAGGCGGCGCAGGCCGATGCGCCGGACGAGGAGGCCGGTCTCCGCCTCGCGCTCGGCTGGGCGCGGGTCGGCGACGTGGTGGTGCTGCCGCTGCACACGCGTGACGGCCGCGCTGCGGGACTCGCGCTGATCGAGCGTCTCGCGCGCGAGGGCTGGCGCGCCGGCCAGCCTCTCCCGGCCTAGGTTAAGGTGGTGGAGCCTCTGGTCCGCCTGCCCATGGGCGCGACCGTGGCGAATCGGCTCGCTGGCAAGGCGCGAGGAGCGATGTGTATCGTGATACATGAGCGACAAGCAACGCAG
>JANNKZ010000367.1:0-4449 GCA_031396515.1 Gammaproteobacteria bacterium | reverse complement strand
GCCCAGCACGCCGCCGCGCTCGGACAGGCTCTCGAACTCCGCGTAGACCGCGTCCTGGACCAGGTCAGTCAACTGCTCGAGCGCGAACGAACCCTGCCAGGGATTCTGGTTCTGGTTGAGCCCGAGCTCGCGCGCGATGATGAGCTGGATCGCGACCGCGCGGCGTACGCTCTCCTCGGTCGGCGTCGTGATCGCCTCGTCATAGGCATTGGTGTGCAGGCTGTTGCAGCTGTCGAACAGCGCATACATCGCCTGCAGCGTCGTGCGGATGTCGTTGAACTGGATTTCGCGCGCGTGCAGCGAGCGGCCCGAGGTCTGGACGTGGTACTTCAGCATCTGGCTGCGGGCGCCCGCGCCGTAACGGTCGCGCATCGCGCGCGCCCAGATGCGCCGCGCGACACGGCCGATTACCGCGTATTCCGGGTCCATGCCGTTCGAGAAAAAGAACGAGAGGTTAGGCGCGAACTCGTCCACCGTCATGCCGCGCGACAGGTAGTACTCGACGATCGTGAATCCGTTCGCGAGCGTGAAGGCGAGCTGCGACACCGGGTTCGCGCCGGCCTCTGCGATGTGATAGCCCGAGATCGACACCGAGTAGAAATTGCGCACGCGGTTGTCGATGAAGAACTGCTGCACGTCGCCCATCATCCGCAGCGCGAATTCCGTCGAGAAGATGCAGGTGTTCTGCGCCTGGTCCTCCTTCAGGATGTCGGCCTGCACGGTGCCGCGCACGCGCGCGAGCGCATCCTGGCGGATGCGCGCGTAGTTTTCGGCGTCGACGACCTGGTCGCCGCTGACGCCGAGCAGTCCAAGGCCGGTGCCGTCGTGGCCCGCCGGCAGCTCGCCGCGGTAGCGCGGCCGCTCGCGGCCGGCGAACAGCTTCGCGATCTTCGCCTCCGCGGCGTCCCAGCCGCCGGTCTCGCGCAGGTGGCGCTCGACCTGCTGGTCGATTGCGGTGTTCATGAACATCGCGAGGATCATCGGTGCCGGCCCGTTGATCGTCATCGACACGGAGGTCGACGGCGCACACAGGTCGAAACCGGAATACAGGCGCTTCATGTCGTCGAGCGAAGCGATCGAAACGCCGGAGTTGCCGATCCGTCCGTAGATGTCCGGGCGCTCGTCCGGATCCTCGCCATAGAGCGTGGTCGAGTCGAATGCCGTCGACAGTCGCGTCGCCTGGTGGCCGCGCGCCAGGTAATGGAAGCGCCGGTTGGTGCGCTCGGGCATGCCCTCGCCCGCAAACATGCGGGTCGGATCCTCGTCCTCGCGGCGATAGGGATAAATGCCGCCCGTGTACGGATAGGCGCCCGGCAGGTTCTCCGTCAGCAGGAACTGGAGTTGCGCGCCCCAGTCGGCGAAACGCGGCGTCGCGATCTTCGGCAGTTTCAGGTGCGACAGCGACTCGCTGTAGTTCGGCCCGCGCACCTCGCGGCCGCGGACCTGGTAGCTGAATTCATCGGTCGCCGCCGCTTGCTGCCGCGCAGGCCATTCCTTCAGCAGCGCCACGCCCTCGGCGCCGACGGCATCGAGCGAGGCGCTGTACTCGCGCCGCAGGCGCGAGATCGCCGCATCCGGCGCCGCGAGCGCGGCGTCCGCATAGCGCTCGAGCGGCGCGGCGAGCGCCGGATCGCCGAGCGCGGCCAGCGCCCGGTGCAGTCCGTGCGCGCGGCTCGCCGCCTCCGCGGCGGCGAATGCCGCGCGGTGCGCCGCGCGCCCGGCGCCCGCGATCTCGGCGAGATAGCGCACGCGCGCGCCGGGAATCAACGCCTGACGCTTAGGCGTACCGACGGGCGCCAGGCCATCGGGCAGCCACGGCCGCAAGCGGCCCCATTGCTCATGCAGTCGATGGCAGAGCGCGGCGAACAGCGCGTTCACGCCGGCGTCGTTGAACTGGCTGGCGATGGTCGGGTAGACCGGCAGTGCCTCGGGTGCGGTCTTGAACAGCTTGCGGTTCCGCGCCACCTGCTTGCGCACGTCCCGCAGCGCGTCCTCGGCGCCGCGCTTCTCGAACTTGTTGAGCACGACGAAATCCGCGAAGTCCAGCATGTCGATCTTTTCGAGCTGGCTCGCCGCGCCGTAGTCGCCCGTCATCACGTACATCGACAGGTCCACGAGATCGACGATCTCCGTGTCGCTCTGGCCGATGCCGGCGGTCTCGACGACGATCAGGTCGAATCCGGCTGCTTTCAGCAGCTGCACGGTGTCGGCGAGGACGGCGGAAGTCGCCAGGTGCTGGCGCCGGGTCGCGAGCGAGCGCATGAAGAGCTGCTCGTTCGCGAGCGAGTTCATGCGGATGCGGTCGCCGAGCAGCGCGCCGCCCGAGCGGCGCCGCGTCGGATCCATCGCCACGACCGCCACTCGCCGGTCCGGGAAAAACCGCACGATGCGGTTCAGGATCTCGTCGGTCAGCGAGGACTTGCCCGCGCCGCCCGTGCCCGTGATGCCGAGTACCGGCGGGCGGTTCAGCGTCTTGGCGGCGAGCGCGCGCAGCTTCTGGACCGTGCCGTCGTCGCCGCCCTGCTCGAGCGTGGTGATCGCGCGCGCGAGCCCGACCGGATCGTCAGCCGACACGGCGCCGCCCTCGTAGAGGGGCCGCGGGCTCGCGTGCACGCGCCGGAACACGTCATCGATCATGCCGTCAAGGCCGAGTTTCAGGCCGTCATCGGGCGTGTAGATCTTCTCGATGCCGTAGGCCTCAAGTTCCTCGACCTCGTGCGGTGCGATCGTGCCGCCGCCGCCGACCACGACCTTCACGTGGCCCGCGCCCTGCTCGCGCAGCATGTCCACCATGTAGCGGAAATACTCGTTGTGGCCGCCCTGGTAGCTGCTGACTGCGACGCCGTCGGCGTCTTCCTGGATCGCCGCGCGCACGATGTCGGCGACGCTGCGGTTGTGGCCGAGGTGAACGACCTCCGCGCCGTGTCCCTGGAGAATGCGGCGGATGATGTTGATCGCGGCGTCGTGGCCGTCGAACAGCGACGCGGCGCTGACGAAGCGCAGCGGACCCCGCGCGGGGTCGGCGTCCTTGTCGAGGCGTTCGGCCGGGCTGCTCATCGATCCGCTCCTCTCCGCCGGCCAGACAGTGTAGCGGCAGCGCAGGCTGTCACAAATGCGCCCCGGTCACGCCGATAATTGCTTTCCGGCCCCCGCGATGCTGTCATGACCCCGGTCGCCGGCGCTGACGGGAGGATGGAATGGCGGATGCCGAGCGGGACGTCTGCTCCACGCGCGAAGCTGCGGAACGGCTCGGCGTGTCGCTGCGCACCGTGCAGCTCTGGGCCGAGGCCGGATTGATCCGGGCCTGGAAGACTCCCGGCGGGCATCGCCGCATCCTGATCTCCTCGATCGACGAACTCGTGCTGCGTCGCGGCGGCGACATCGCGCGCCGTCCGCGCGGCGGCCACTACCAGGTGCTGGTGGTCGAGGACGAGCCGGACTTCCGGCGGCTGTTCGAATTGCATCTGCGCTCCTGGGAATTGCCGATCGAATTGCAGAGCGTGCCCAGCGGCTTCGACGCGCTGGTGCGCATCGGCGCCGCCCGGCCGGACCTGCTGATCACGGATCTGCGCATGCCGGGCATCGACGGATTCGAGATGCTCCGCGCGCTGAAGACCTCCGGCGCGATCAGCGAACTCGAAATCATCGTCGTCACCGCACTCTCCGAGCACACGATCCAGGAACGCGGGGGCCTGCCGGACGGCGTGACGGTCCTCCATAAACCCTTGCGATTCGCGCAGTTGCGACGCCATCTCGGCGACCTGGTCGATCACTGGAAACGCCCCGCCACCGGTTGAACGGGCCTTTTCCGCCCGCGAGACAAATGGTTTTTTGCAGGGCAAAATAGGCGTCTATGGCCAAGCAATCCGTTGTAATTCTGGGTGCCCGCCGGACGCCGATCGGCGCCATGCTGGGAATGTATTCGACCGTCGCGGCTCCCGCCCTCGGCGCGGCTGCCATCAAGGCGGCACTCACGAGCGCCGGCGCCGACCCGGGCATCGTCGATGAAGTCATCATGGGTTGCGTGCTGCCGGCCGGCCAGGGCCAGGCGCCCGCCCGCCAGGCCGCGCTCGCCGCCGGTCTCCCGCAGTCGGTGCCTGCGACGACCGTCAACAAGATGTGCGGCTCCGGCATGAAGGCCGTGATGATGGCAGCCGATCAACTTGGCGCGGGCGGCGCGGACATCGTGATCGCGGGCGGCATGGAATCGATGACCAATGCGCCGTACCTGCTGCCGAAGGCGCGCGCCGGCTACCGCATGGGCCATGGCGAAATCGTGGACCACATGTTCTACGACGGCCTGCAGAGTCCCTGGGACGGCAAGCTGATGGGATGCTTCGCGGACGCGACCGCGGCCAAGTACGCCTTCTCGCGCGCCGACCAGGACGCGTTTGCCGCCGAATCGGTGCGCCGCGCGCTCGCCGCCGTCGAGTCCGGCGCGTTCGCCGA
>JANNKZ010000305.1:0-12259 GCA_031396515.1 Gammaproteobacteria bacterium | reverse complement strand
CCATTCGATCACCTTGCCGGTCGCGATGTCGAAGCGCGCGCGGTGCAACGGGCATTGCACCTGGCAGCCGTCGACGATTTTCCCGCGCGCGAGCGGCGCGAAGGTGTGCGTGCACTGCGCCTGCGTCGCGTACCAGCCGTCTGCGAGGTGATAGACCGCAACGCGCACGCTTCCCGCCCGGAATGCCCGCATGCCGCCGACGGCCAATTCGTCCTCGCGGCAGACCGCGTGCGCGGGCATCTTAGCCGGCCGCGATGCGCGTGATGATGTAGCCGCCCGATTTCGCGTCGAACTCGAGGTCGATGAGCTTGCGGTCGCGGGCCTCCTCGAGCAGCTTCCC
This sequence comes from Gammaproteobacteria bacterium, assembly GCA_031396515.1. Classification (GTDB taxonomy): domain Bacteria; phylum Pseudomonadota; class Gammaproteobacteria; order Steroidobacterales; family Steroidobacteraceae; genus SCUD01. Next base: position 11,919 of record JANNKZ010000305.1, on the reverse strand, counting down.
GAAGGTCTTGAACCCGTAGTAGTTCTCGTTGAAGCCCGGCTTCCGGCGCTTTATCGCCTGCTTGACCATGGATCCCCAGACCTTTTCCTCGGCATCGCGTTCCGCGAACAGGTCTTCAGCCGTTTCCATCAGCAGTTCGATCCCCTCCTGGCGACGGTCGTCGGCCGCGCCCGGCGCCTTGGCCGCGGTCTTGGTGACCTTGGCCTGGCGCGCGACCCGGGAGCGGCCCTCGCCGCGCACCAGGTCGTCGTAATAGATGAATTCGTCGCAGACGCTGATCAGGAGATCGGAAGTCGAATTCTTGACGCCACAGCCGATCACCGTCTTGTTGTTCTCGCGCAGCTTCGACACGAGCGGCGAAAAATCGGAGTCGCCGCTGATGATCACGAACGTGTCGACGTGCTCCTTGGTGTAGCAGAGGTCGAGCGCATCGACGACCATGCGGATGTCGGCGGAATTCTTGCCGGACTGCCGGACGTGCGGGATCTCGATCAGTTCGAAGGCCGCTTCGTGCATCGGCCGCTTGTAGTCCGCGTAGCGCTCCCAGTTGCAATAGGCCTTCTTGACGACGATGTTGCCCTTGAGAAGCAGCCGCTCGAGCACTTTTCTGATATCAAAAGACGGAATTTTGACGTCGCGGACGCCGAGCGCGACGTTCTCGAAGTCGCAGAACACGGCCATGATGCGGGTATCGGACCTGGGCGGCGCGTTCATTCCTCGCCCGCCGAGGGCTTCCAGGCGGAGGCGAGTTCCTGCTGCTTGCGCGGCGGAACCGGGTCGTAGTGGCTCAGTTGCAACGTAAAACTCCCTTCACCGCCGGTCAGGGCTTTCAGGCGGTTTTGATAATCCGTGACCTCGGCCAGCGGCACGTAGGCCGAGACGATGATGCGGCCGCGGGCGCGTGCCTCGTTGCCGTCAATGCGCGCCCGGCGGGTCGCGAGGTCGGCGGTGATGTCGCCCATCACCGTGCCCGGCGCATTGATTTCGACGTGCACGATCGGCTCGAGCACCGCGGGAGCGGCCTTCTGCACCGCGTCGAGGAAGGCCTTGCGACCAGCGGAGACGAAGGCGACTTCCTTCGAGTCCACGGAATGATACTTGCCGTCGTACACCGAGACGCGGATGTCATGCAGCGGGAATCCTGCGACCGCGCCCTCGGCGAGCGCGTGCCGGATGCCCTTTTCGACCGCGGGGATGAACTGGTTCGGGATCGCGCCGCCGACCACGTCGTCCACGAATTCGAAGCCTGAACCCCGCGACAGCGGCTCGATCCGCAGGTACACCTCGCCGAACTGCCCGGCGCCGCCCGTCTGTTTCTTGTGGCGGTGATGGCCCTCGGCCGGCCGCGTGATCGTCTCGCGGTACGGGATGCTGGGCGGTCGTGTCTTGACCGCGACGCCGTAGCGCTCGCTCATGCGCTCGGTCATCACCCGCAAGTGCAGGTCCCCCATGCCGTAGAGCACGGTCTCGTTGACCGAGGTGTTGTGCTCGACGCGCACGCAGGGATCCTCGGCCACGAGCTTGTGCAACGCCTCGGCGAGCTTGTGCTCGTCGCCGCGGCGCTCGGGCTCGATCGCGACACCGAGCATGGCGGGCGGGAAGACGATGGATTTCAGGTGGAACGCGTCCTCGTCGTGCGAGTCGTGAAGCACGGCGTCGAAATGCAGCTCGTCCACCTTGGCGACCGCGCAGATGTCGCCGGGCACGGCGAGTGGCACCTCGCTGTGCTCCTTGCCCTGCATGCGGAATAGGTGGGCGACGCGCACCGGCTTGCGCCCGTCGCCGACGAACAGCTGCGATCCCGGACGAACCGTTCCCTGGTGGACGCGGAACAGTCCGAGCTTGCCGACGAACGGGTCCATCGTGATCTTGAAGACGTGCGCGATCGCATGGCGCGAGGGCTCCGGCACGATGTCGACCCGCACGGCAGCGTCGCCCTCGCCCTTCAGGAAAGGCGGCGGGTTGCCCTCGGCCGGGTTCGGCATCAGTCGCGCCAGTACTTCCAGCAGTTCCGGGATGCCGGCGCCGGTCTCGGCCGACACGAAGCAGACCGGCACCAGGTGACCCTCGCGCAGCGCCTTCTCGAAAGGGTCGTGGAGCTGCTCGGGCGCGAGCTCCTCGCCTTGCTCGAGATAGAGCGCCATCAGCGCGTCGTCGACCTCGACCACCTGGTCGATGATCTCGGTATGGGCCTGGCGAACCGACGAAAAGTCCGTCGCCTCGCCGTCGTTATGGAAAAAGCAGTCGACCACGCTCGCGCCTTTGCCGGCCGGCAGGTTCACGGGCAAACATTCGCGGCCGAATTGATCGCGGATTTCCGCGAGCGTCTGCTCGGCGTGGGCGTCGCGGGCGTCAATCTTGTTGATGATTACGATCCGGCACAGGCCGCGCTCGCGCGCGAAATCCATCATCCGCTGGGCCATCGGTTCGACCCCGGCCGCGGCATTGACGACGACCGCTGCCGTTTCGACCGCCTCGAGCACGGGCAGCGTGCGGCCGATGAAATCGGGAAAACCGGGGGTATCGATCAGGTTGACCTGGGCGCCGCCGCTCTCGAACCGGCACAGCGTGGCATCCACGGAATGGAGCAGCCGGCGGGCCTGGGGATCGTGGTCGCAGACTGTGGTGCCGCGGGCGAGGCTGCCCTTGGCGCGAATGGCGCCCGCCCCGAACAGGAGGGCCTCCGCCAGCAGGGTCTTGCCGGACCCGGCATGCCCCACAAGGGCGATATTGCGTATGTCGGAGGTCGATTGGGTCATCCGGTTCCCCCGCTGTCCCGCCATGGCAGCGGATTTTTCAAAAAGGATAGCACCGAAGCCGTCGGCTTGCGCCATGCCGGGATGACGGGCAAACTCGGATTCCTCCATTACAAAGCCCCGCCAGACGGGGTTGCCGGAGAAGTTTCATGGCTGTTTCGGTCAAGGGCGACAGCGCGGATCCGATGGTCGAGCCCAACGTCATCCCGTTGGTGGACATCATGCTGGTGCTGCTGATTATTTTCATCATCACGATTCCCGTGATGACCCACGCCGTCAAGATCGACCTGCCGCGCGAGACCAACACGCCGCCACCCGTCCCGCCGACGGTGATCAAGATCTTCGTCGAGGGCACAGGCACCGTGCTCTGGAACGGCACGCCGGTCGACGGCCAGACGTTGCGCGATTACATCGCGGTAGAGAATGCCAGGCCAGAAGACCAAAAGCCCGAGGTCCACGTGGACGCCGAGCGCCGCACGCCCTACGTCTACGTCGCGCATGTGATGTTCGCGCTGAAGCAAGGCGGCCTCGAGAAGGTCGGATTCGTGGCGGGCGGCGGACCGGTTCCCACCGACGTACCGGCGCCCTAGCGCGCAAACGACCGCCGACGGGCCATGCACCGGTCCGTGATTCCCTCCCTGCTCGCTGCTACCGCGTTACTTGCGGGCGGCCTTGCTGCGGCCGACGACCTGCGGCTCCGCCGATTCGAATTGCCGAACCTCGACACGCTCGAATTGAACCTGCCACCCGGCTGGGTCGAAGGCGCTGAAGTTGCCCCTGCCGGCGAACAGCCCCTCACCATCGAATTTGCGCCAGGCGAGGGACCCGACTTCCAGGCCTACGTAACGCCACAATCTTCGGACCCGGGAGAACCCGCGATCATGGACGCGGAGACGCTCCGAGGGGAAGTGCAGCAGTTGGCGGAACGGATCGGCCCGCAGGCCGTCGAAAGTAGTCTTGAGATCCGGCGGCTGCAGGGAGAAAGCGGCGTCGGGTTCTATTTCTCGGCAACCGATCGCGTGCAGTCGCCGGAGGAGTATCGCTACATGACCCAGGGTGCGTTGCAAGCGGGCGACCTGGTCCTGTGGTTCACGATCCTCACCAACGATGGCCAGGAAGCCGTCGTCGCCGAAGGCCTCGCGATGCTGCAATCGGCCGTCCACCGGGCGACCGGCCTCGACCGGCGCTGAATCATGATCGATCGCCGTCAATGTCTGGGGCTTGCGCTCGGCGCAGGCGTCGCGCTCGCGCTTCGGCCCGGCGCGGGAGGCGCCACCGACGTGGCGCCACTGCTGCAGCGTCCGATACCGTCGAGCGGCGAGCGCATCCCGGTAGTCGGCCTCGGCAGTTCGGCGACGTTTCGCGACGCCGCTGAAAGCGAGGACGTCACGGCGCTGCGCGAAGTGCTCGCCGCCATGGTCGGCCGTGGCTCGACCGTGTTCGATACGGCGCCGAGCTACGGCGCCTCGGAGGCGGTCGCCGGCAAGCTCGCCCGCGAACTCGACGTCACCAGCAAGATCTTTTGGGCGACCAAGGTCAATGTGGTGCCGCGCGGCGGCGGAGCGGCGGACCCGGCGGCTGCGCGCGCGCAGATCGAGGAATCCTTCCGCCGCTTCGGCGTCAAGAAGATGGACTTGATCCAGGTGCACAACCTGGGCGACATCCCGGTGCAGCTCGGCATCCTGAAGGCACTGCAGGCCGCGAAGCGCGTCCGCTACATTGGGGTCACGTCGACGAACCAGGCGCAGTACCCCGAGCTCGAGCGCGTCATGCGCAACGAGCCGATCGACTTCATCGGCGTGGACTACGCGGTGGACAACCGCGACGTCGAACAGTCGATCCTGCCGCTCGCCGCCGAACGGAAAATCGCCGTCATGGTGTACGTGCCCTTCGGCCGCACGCGGCTGTTCCAGCGCGTCGGCAACCGCCCGGTGCCGGACTTCGGCGGGGAGTTCGATGCGACGACCTGGGCGCAGTTCTTCATCAAGTACGTACTGGGCCACCCCGCCGTCACGGTCGTCACGCCGGCGACCAGCAAGGTCCACCACCTGGTGGACAATCTCGGCGGCGGAATCGGGCGCCTGCCGGACGAATCGACGCGCCGGCGCATGGCGGAGTTCATCGACGCGCTGCCCGCAGCGGGCTGAAGCGCCTCAGGGTCCTCCGCGCGCTGCGAACCACTGCGGCAGCCACAGCGAGAGCTGCGGAAACACCGTGATCAGCGCGACGCCGATCGCGAGCACGACCAGCATCGGCACGGTCGCGCGCGCGACCTCGAGCATCGACCGGTGGAAGCGGGTCGCTGACATCAGCAGGTTGAGCCCGATCGGCGGCATCAGGTAGCCCAGTTCCAGGCTCGCCAGCATGATCACGCCGAGGTGCACGGGATCGACGCCGAAAGCGGCGGCGACCGGCACGATCAGCGGCGCGACCACGATGATCGCAGAGAAGATCTCGATCACGCAGCCGAGCACGACCAGCACCAGCGTCAGCAGCAGCAGGAAAATCCACTTCGACTCGATCGCCGCGCCGAGCCAGGCCGTCAGCGTGTCGGGAACGTGCTCGGTGATCAGCAGGTTCGTCAGCCCCATCGCCGTGCCAAGGATCAACAGCACCCCGCCGACCAGCATGCCGCATTCCGCCACGACGTCGACCAGGCGGGCCGGACCCGGCAGGTCGCGATTGACGAAGGCGGCGATCGCGAATGCGTAGGCCGCGGTCATCGCGGCCGCGGGCACCGGCAGCACGAAGCCGCCGAAGATCAGCACCAGCGGCACCACCGGCAGCAGCAGGTCCCATTTCGCGCGCCAGCTCGTGACGAGGGCGCGCTTCCAGCGGAAGCGAGGCCGCGACCGGACCCCAGGCGAAATCACAATGCCCCAGGCGCAGGCGCAGAACACCATCAGCAGGCCCGGCAGCGCGCCGCCGAGGAACATCTGCTCGATCGACACCTGCGCGACGATCGAGTAGAGGATCAGCGGCAGGCAGGGCGCAAACAGCACTCCGAGCGAACCCGCGCCGGTCACGAGGCCGAGCGCCGCCCGGTCCCCGTAGTGCGATGACAGCAGGATCGGCATCAGGAGCCCGCCGAGCGCGAGGATCGTGATGCCGGAGCCGCCGGTAAACGCGGTGAAGAAGGCACAGGCGAGCACCGTCACGACCGCGGGCCCGCCGCGCAGGTGACCGGTCCAGGCCCGCAGCAGCCTCACCAGCCGGCGCGCAGCGCCGGTCGCCGTGACGATGAAGCCGGCGAGCGTAAAGAGCGGCAGCGTCGCGAGCATCGGGTTCGTGACCTGGTCGTAATGGTCGAGCGGAATGGAGGCGATCGGGTCGCCCGCGGCGATGAAATAGATGAGGGCGATGCCGGCGAGCCCGACGAAGAGCGGCGCGCCGCAGAGTACCGCGAGCGCGAGCAGGACGAGCGCCGGCGTGCGGATCGCCGGCAGCCCGCCTTCGAGACTGGCGACCCCGGCCGCGATCGCGGCCGCCGCAAGCAGCACCGCGATGCGCAGTACGAGCCCGCCGCCGGCATGGCGCGCAAGCCGCCAGGTGATGATCGCAAACCCGGCCGGCAACGCCGCCTCGAGCAGGATGCGCGGCACGCCGAAGGCGAGTTCGCTCGAGGACGCCGCTTCCTCGCGCACGAACTGCCAGGCCGCGAGCGTGAGGAGGGCCGAGACCGTCGTGCCGACGAGGCCGGTGAATGCCTCGATCGCGGGTCGCGCGCGCGCGGGCAGCGCCTGCGCGATCGTGCCCATCGCGAGCAGCCGTCCGTCGCGCGCGGCCACCATGCCGCCCAGCATGCCGACGAGGAGCGTCAGGTGGCGGATCAGTTCGTCGGTGTCGGCGAAGCTGCGCGTCGCATTCAGCACGCCGAGCAGCATGAGCAGGACGAGCGTCGCGGCCAGCAGCCCGTTCTCCGCGCGCTGGACCAACGCCCTCACTTCGGTGGATCGCCGCTCGTCTTCAGCGTCGCGACGGCCTGGTCGAACATCGGCGCGGGTACGAGCGCGCCGCGGATGCGCGGATACATGCGCGCGACCTCGGTGCGGAATTCGCGGTCGGCTTCGGGCGTCAAGGTCACGACCTTGAGGCCCTGCTTGTCCACCATCGCGCGGATCGTCTGCTCGTCCTCGGCGCGGCTCGCGGCGCGCATCGTGTGGCCGGCACGCTCGGAGGTCTCGCGCAGCCAGTCCTGAGTCGGCTTGTCGAGCTGCTTCCAGGCCTTTTCCGTGAGCACCAGCGCGCCGGTCACCGGCGCCCAGTTGAGGTCGAGCATGTAGGGCGCGTAGGTCGCGACCTGGTTGATGTTGGCGAGGAAGGCCGGCACCGGCAGCGCATCGATCATCCCGTTCCGCAAACCGAGCAGGATCTGGTCGGGTTCGAGCACGACCGGCGTGTAATAGGCTTTGAGCATCTCGATGCTGTCGGGATCGCCGGAGCTCGCGAACACCCGCATGGGCTTGATGTCCCGGATGCTGCGGATAGGCGTCTTCGAGAAATAGTGGACCCAGCCGGCGTCGCCCCCAGAACAGCACAACGTATCCGGCAGCGCGCAGCCGGCGTTCGAGATCGGGGCGCAGTTTTTCCCGGACGCGATCCACGTCGTTCCAGTCCTTGAACATCAACGGCATGAACTGCAGCGCCGTCACCGAGCGGTCGAGTTGGCCGAGGCCGACCGACGTGAGCATCGCGCCCTGGAGCTGGCCGACGCGCATGCGGCGCACGATCTGGAGTTCGCCGCCCTGGGTGCCCGGATAGATGTTGATCGTGACGCCCCCGCCCGGCCCGCGCGCCCAGTCCGCGCCAAGCGTCTGCAGGCGCTTGTGGAATGCGGATCCGGCCGGCGCAACGGTCGCGATGCGAAGCTCACGGCGATCCGCGGCGCTGGCCGAAGTCGCCGCAGCGAACGCGACGGCGAAAACCAGGATGACGGCGAGCGAGCGACGATTCATGTTCCCTTGCCCTCGCTGGCCGGCTCCTCCGGCAATGGCGGCAGAATCCAGCGATCCGAATGCTCGAGCAGCCACCTCGCCCGGCGCTGCATCACGGTGTTGACGAGGCGCGAACCGGGCTCCGCCGCCGGATCGATGCCGAGCGCCGCGTGCAGAGCCTGCACGAAGCAATCGTGGTCTTCCTGCGGGATACAGACCGATTCCGCCCAGGCCAGCCAGGGCCCGGCCGCACGGCCGTGCGAGAGCTCGACGGCACGGTCGAAGTGCCGCTTCACCATGGCCGCGCGATCTCCCGTGACGTCCGGTCGCGCCATGCCATAACTGATCAGGAAGGCATGGATCGCACCGCGGTCCCAGTCTTCGTCCACCGCGACGGCGCGATCGATCAACGCCGAGACAATCGGCAAATCCGCCACCAGTGACGGGTCATCCTTGCCGAGCGACACCGCGGCGGCCCATGACACGGCGGTCCAGTAGAGCAGGTCCGCCTCCGCGGCGGTCGCGCGCTGGACGGCGGTCGAATGGTCGACGCGAAGTTCTGTGCTGAATCCTGGAAGCGCCACATCGAGGCCGCGCAGGCCGTAGTCGCGCGCACGCAGGTAGAGCTTGCGCGCGCGATTCCACTCGTCCCAGGCGCGGTCGGTGTCGTCGAGCCCGAGCTCATCGCCTTCCTGCTGCACCCAACCATAGGCGTACTGCGTAAAGCCGGCGCTGGTCGCGGCGAGCAGGCGCCGATGGGTGGGTGTGGAAGCGAGCACGCTTTCCATCAGCTTCAGGCTGAAAGGCAGGGCCGCGCCGACCAGTTCCGGGTCGTCGTCGGCGGCATAGGTCGTTCCGGAACCCGCCAGCGTATCGGCGAGCTTGTTGGTGGCGAGGCGCTCCACCGAACAGCCGGCCAACAGCACAGCCAAGAACGCGATGAAGCCAGCCGCGAAGCGCAGGGAAACGGTCAAGCGGAACCCCCGTTCAGGTCTTGTAGACCGGCCGGCCGCTGGGGTAGCGCGATCATACACCGGGCGACGCGCGCAGGAATTCTGCAATGCTTTCAAGATATTGCGGCCATGAATCGATGTCGTTGTGCCCGGCTCCCGCGATCAGGACCGTGCGCACCGGCGCGGCAGTGAAGGCGGCGGCCAACGCATCGCTGCGCGCGCGCTCGATCAGGCGATCGGCGCCCGCCACGACGAGAAGCGTCGGCACCTGGATCCTCGGTGCCCGCGCGGCCGAATCGAAACGGTCGCGGAGCAGCAGCCCGACCGGAAAGAATGTCATCTGCCTGCGCGCGACATTGACCAGGCTGTCGAACGGCGTCACGAGCACGAGACGATGGACCGCGCGCACGGTCGCCAGGTAAGTCGCGACGCCGCTGCCGAGGCTCCGGCCGATGACGACGATTTCCGCATGGTGCTGACGGAGATGATCGAACGCGGCAACCGCGTCCGCCTGGAGGCCCGCTTCGGTCGGCGCGCCGCTGCTGCCGCCGTAGCCGCGGTAGTTGACCAGGTACAGCGAGTGCTCGGGAAACGCCGACGTAAATCCGGCGAGGTTGAAGGCGACATCCTCGCCATTGCCGCCGAAATAGAGAATCGCCCGCGGCCCCGTGCGCGGCACGACCCAGATCTTGAGGTCGGCATCGCCGCTTTGCAGCCGTATCGACCGCGCGCCCGCCGGCTTCGACTCGGGAACCGGGTAATAGATGAATGAGCGCTGGCTGGCAAACAAAAGGACGCAGAGCAGGAACCAGGCGCCCACCGGCAGCAGTAACAGGATGGCGAGCGTCCGCACGGGCGCGAGTCAGTCGTCGTGCAGTTGGACCGTCGCCTCGATCTCGACCGCGATGTTGGAGGGCAGCGACTGCATGCCGACCGCCGAGCGCGCGCCCTTCCCGGCCTCGCCGAAGGCGACCACCATGAGGTCGGAAAAGCCGTTCACGACTTTCGGGTGATCGCGGAAGTCCTCGGTGGACTGCACCATGCCGAGGATGCGCACGAAGCGCTTTACCTTCGACAGCTCGCCGACCGCGGCCTTGATGGTCGCCAGCATGCAGAGCCCCACTTTCTCCGCCGAAGCGCGGCCCTGTTCAACGGTCAGGTCGCCCCCGACCTTGCCGGTCGTGAAGTTCGGGCCGCACTCGCCGTGGCCCGACAGGAACAGCAGATTGCCCGTGCGCACCGAGGTCACATAGGTCGCGACCGGCTTCGGCGGCGCGGGCAGCGTGTACCCGGCGGCCGCCAACCGGGATTCAGGGGTCTGCGCCGCGGGATTCGCCAGTGCCATCGCCGGCAGCATACAGAATGTCAACCACCACGCGCGACGCATGCGGCTTCCTCCGCCAGCCCCACGGCCGGTGCGGGGAGACTACCGCCGATTGTCAGCGCTCGCCAGCATGCCGCATCATCACCGCATGACGACAGAACGCCTTGAAGCACACCGCGCGGTGGTCGGCGACGGTTTCGAAATCCGCCGCGCATTGCCGCATCGCCACCGGCGCACCGTCGGTGCCTGGTGCTTCCTCGATCACGCGGGTCCCGCGAACTACTCCGCGGACCAGGGGTTGCGCATCGGGCCGCATCCGCACATCGGCTTGCAGACTTTCAGCTGGATGATCGAAGGCCGGATCGAGCATCGCGACAGCCTCGGCTTCCGGCAGTGGATCCACCCCGGCCAGGTCAACCTGATGACCGCGGGCCGGGGTATCGCGCATTCGGAGGAATCGCCGTACGGCGAGGCCGGGCGTTTCCAGCTGGCTCAGCTCTGGATTGCGCTGCCGAAAGCGGAAGCAAACCGCGAACCGGCTTTTGAGCATTACCCCACGCTGCCGATCGTCGAGCGCGGCGGTTTCCGCATGACGGTGCTTGCGGGCGATTTCTGCGGCGAGCGTTCGCCCGCGCGCGTGTTCTCGCCGCTGGTCGGCGCCGATCTCACGACACCCGGCGATGCGCGGGCCACGTTGACGCTCGATCCTGCCTTCGAGTACGCGGCGATGACGCTCGAAGGCGAACCCGCGGTCGCTGGCGAAGTGCTGGCACCCGGCACGCTCGCGTATTTCGGGACCGGACGGGGTTCGCTCGAAGTGGCGTCAAGTGCCGCTTCGCGCCTGTTGCTGATCGGCGGAGCGCCTTTCGGCGAGGATCTCATCCTGTGGTGGAACTTCGTCGCCCGCACGCCGGAGGAAATCGCCGCGGCGACGCGCGACTGGAACGAGGGACGCCGGTTCGGCACCGTGCAGGGTGCGCGTGCGCCGCTCCTCGTTGCTCCTGAGCTCGCGACGCTCCGCCCCAGGGGAGGCCGCCCATGAAACGCATCGCCTCCGCGACCGTGGCCCGCGTCGGGCCGAATTACGCCCAGGACATCCGCACTGGCGGATTCGACCTCGTTTCGGACGAGCCGACGGGCGGCGGCGGCCGGAATGCCGGTCCCGCGCCCTACAGTCTCCTGCTCGCGGGCCTCGGGTCCTGCACCGCGATCACGCTCAAGATGTACGCGGACCGCAAGGGCTGGGACATCGGCCGGCTCGAGATCGAGCTGACCCTTGAAAAAGACGCGGACGGCAACACATCCATCCATCGCACGCTGCGTTCCGACGCGCCGCTCACCGCGGAGCAATGGGACAAGCTGATCGACATCGCCGGCAAGACGCCGGTGACGAAGACGCTGATCGCGGGTGCCGCGATCACGACACGGCGTGCTGGAGATGATTGACCATGCGTAAAGTCCAGTCCGTCCACAAGCCGCGCCCGCCCCACTGGGTCGGCGACGGCTTTCCCGTGCGTTCGATCTTTTCCTACGACAACCTGGGCCGCGAGGCGCTGAGCCCGTTCCTGATGCTCGATTACGCGGCGCCGCGCCGCTTCGACCCGGCAAACGCGCGCCGCGGCGTCGGCGAGCATCCGCACCGCGGCTTCGAGACGGTGACGGTCGTCTACCAGGGCGAACTCGAGCACCGCGACTCCGCCGGCAACGGCGGCCGCATCGGCCCGGGCGACGTGCAGTGGATGACCGCGGCCGCGGGCGTCGTACACGAAGAATTCCATTCGGAAAAGTTCACCCGCGACGGCGGCACGATGGAGATGATGCAGCTCTGGGTCAACCTGCCCGCGCGCGACAAGATGTCCCCGCCGCGCTACCAGACGCTGCTGGACGCGGAGATTCCCTCGGTCGCGCTGCCGGACGGCGCCGGCCGCGTACGCGTCATCGCCGGCGAGTAC
>JANNKZ010000262.1:0-2817 GCA_031396515.1 Gammaproteobacteria bacterium | reverse complement strand
GCAAATCATTGCAGTCTCGACGGGACGGTTTGCCGCCGCACGCCAGGTCGACTCGCCGAATTGCGATGACCGGCCGCCGGGCAACGGCCCCGAGCTCGTCGTGCTGCACGGCATCAGCCTGCCGCCCGGCGAATACGGCGGACCGTGGATCGACCGCTTGTTCACGAACGCACTGCAGGCGGATGCGCATCCCTATTTCACGACCATGCATCACCTGGTGGTGTCCTCGCACGCGCTGATCGCGCGCGACGGACGCGTCACGCAGTACGTGCCCTTCCATCTCCGCGCCTGGCACGCCGGGCGATCGCACTGGCGCGGGCGCGGCAACTGCAACGATTTCTCGGTCGGCATCGAGCTCGAAGGCACGGACGATGAAGCCTACGACGACCGGCAATACGAGGCGCTTGCGGGATTGCTGCTGGCTCTGCAGCAGGCGTATCCACTGCTCGCCGACGGCTGGATTGCCGGTCACGCCGACATCGCGCCGGGACGCAAGACCGATCCGGGTCCGGCGTTCGACTGGAAACGGCTCGAGCGCGACCTGCGCGCCGGCGGCGCGCGTTTCCGCCGCGAGGTGCTCGCCTGAAAATCGCCGGCGCTCTCACACTCGCGCTGCTGCTCACCGCCTGCGGGCAGGAGACGGCGCCGACCGCCGGCGAACGCATTGTCAGCGTCGCGCCAAACCTGACTGAATTGCTGTTTGCCGCGGGAGCGGGCGGGCAGGTCGTCGCCGTCAGCGCGTACAGCGACTATCCCGAGGCGGCCAAGAGCCTTCCGCAGGTCGGCGATGCCTTCCGTCTCGATTACGAGACGATCGTCGCCCTGTCGCCGACCATCGCCATCGTCTGGGACGGTGGCACGCCCGCGGGTGTCACTGAACGCCTCGAGGAACTCGGCATCCGCGTCGTCGCGCTGCCGGCCTACCGGCTGGACGACATCGCGACCGGTCTGCTGATTCTCGGCGAACTCGCGGGCACCAAGAAAATCGCGGAGGACGCTGCCGCCGAGTTCCTCGGCCGCATCGGCAATCTCCGCGCGACCTATCGCGACCGCGAAAAGCTTCGCGTCTTCATCCAGATCGACGACGCGCCGCTCTTCACGGTCGGCGGCTCGCACCTGATCAGCGAGATCGTCGAACTGTGCGGCGGCGAAAACGTCTTCGCGGACGCCACCGCGCTCGCGTTGCCGGTGGACCTGGAATCGGTGCTGGTGCGCGCGCCGGAAGTCATCTTCTCCGCGGACAACGCCGACCCGGCCGATTTCTGGGCGCGATTCGAGGAACTCGACGCGGTTCGGAACGGCAACGTGTTCCGCGCGCCGGCCGACCGGCTGTCGCGGCCAAGTCCGCGCATCGCGGAGGGAGCGGAGGAAGTCTGCCGGCGTCTCGACGAGGCGCGCTCGAAGCGGGCCGGCGAATCTGGCGCGGGCTAGCCCCGTTCGTGCTTCCAGAGTACTTCGCTGCCGGTCTCATGGCGTGCGAGCACGCGCGCGATCACGAACAGCAGGTCGGACAGCCGGTTCAGGTACTTGAGCGCTTCGGGCGCGACTTCCTGCTGTCCGGCGAGCGTCCAGGCGCGCCGTTCCGCGCGGCGGCAGATGGCGCGTGCGAGATGACAGGCGGCGGCGGCTGCGCCGCCGCCCGGAAGGATGAATTCCTTGAGCGGCGGCAAGGTCTCGTTGAATTCGTCGAGCGCGAGTTCGAGCGCCCCGACGTGGGTCGCCGTGATCGCGCGATGTCCCGGGATGCAGAGTTCGCCGCCGAGGTCGAAGAGTTCGTGCTGCACCTGAACGAGGCAGCGCCGCACGGGCTCCGGAATGTCCTTCACTGCAAGGACGACACCGATCGCGCTGTTGCACTCGTCCACGCAGCCATAGGCCTCGACCCGCGGATCGTCCTTGGCGACGCGGCTGCCGTCGCCGAGGCCGGTCGTGCCCTCGTCGCCGGTGCGCGTGTAGATCTTCGACAGCCGGTTTCCCAGGCGGCCTCCTCAGCGGAACTCGTGGCGCAGCGACACGAACAGGCTGCGGCCCATGGTGTTGAAGCCGCTGGCGAGCTCGTAGTCCTCGTCGAACAGGTTCTCCATTCGCGCGAGCATTGTCCAGCGCTCCGATAACGCGACCCGGGCCGACAGGTTGGCCAGCCAGTAGGCGGGCAAACTGATGTCCGCCGGGAAGCCGAAATCGCGGCGTTCGCCGGCATAGAGCAGGTCCATTGCGAACTCGTGGCCGCCCAGGCGTCGGGCGAGCGCGAACGTGAGGTTCTCCCGCGCGCGGCGCAGCAGTCGCAGGTCGGTCGCGGTGTCGCGCGCATCCTGCAGTGTCGCGCTCGCGCGCGACGACCAGGCCTCGCTGTCGTAGCGCCATTCGGCCTCGGCGCCTTCGATGCGCGCGCGGTCGACGTTGCGGTTCTCGCCCTCGAAAGTATCGGGATTGGTCACGACGAACTCGATCAGCCCATCGATCTCGGTGCGGAACAGCGTCAGCGAGAACGACTGCCGGTCGCCGATCCGCTGGCGCCAGCTCGCCTCGAGGCTTTCCGACTCTTCCGGCCCGAGATCCGGGTTGCCGCCGAAGCCGTAAAGATCGGTCGCATCCGGCGCGCGGAACGCCGTGCCCGCAGCGAAGGCAAGCTCGGCGCTCTCGCCGACCGTGCGCGCGACCTCGGCATTCCAGGTGGCGTGGCCGCCGAAGGTCTCGTGATCGGTGTATGCGCCCGCGGACACGAAGTGCTGTTTGCCGATCGTCGCCTGGTCCTGCAGGTAGAACTGGCTGGACGCGGTCGAAGACGAGTAGGGCAGTCCGAACGACTCCGCGTCG
>JANNKZ010000024.1:0-1896 GCA_031396515.1 Gammaproteobacteria bacterium | reverse complement strand
GTGAAGCAGGCGAAATCCGCGCTGGCCGTCCGGCGTCGCGCCAGCGGCGTCGGCGATCAGTTCCAGCGGCAGGTTCATCACCCGATCCGAAGGAAGACCCGGAGCCTCGCCAACCCGGACCAATGCCTTCGCGTGGCGGCTGTAAGCCTCGCGCACCGGCCGTCCGGTCGCGTGCGCCTGCCGTTCGGCGATGACCTGTTGCAGGCCCTTGTCGCGCAGGTAGGCATCAAACTCGACCGAGGGCAGCTCGGTAAACGCGCGATCGCTTCGATACGCGATGACGTAGTCGCCGGGCGCCGCCAGCCGGAGTGCCCCCGCCGGATCGGCGCCATCGAGACCGACCACCTGTTGCAGGCCGGCGGGTCCCGAGGCGACGAAACTTTCGATGCGCCCCGGATTCCGTGCCTGCGACCAGCCTTCGTAGCCGTCGCCGACGCAGAGACGGACGCCGATGCGCGCGCCACGTTCGAGCAAGTGTGCCGACGGTTCGATCCAGAATTCGTGCGCCGAAGCGCCGGCGGCGGCGCCAGCGGCAACCAGTCCGCACAGGATCGCGAGGCCATGGCGTTTCGCTCTCACGTCATTCCCTGAAGTGCTTGCGCAGGTTCGCATCCGAGCGGAGCAACGCCGCGAGGCGTTCGCGATCGGCATCGTCGAGCGGCTCCGCGGAGGTCGCGTCGGCGAGATCCAGGAATTCATCGACCGTCGGCGATTCCAGCAGCAGGCCGGTCGTGTCTGAATCAAAATTCAGCTCCGCGGCCGGCGCGATTCCGGCAGCCGGCCACGGCTTGGCGGCCGTGAACGGTGCGATGGCGGGCGTTGCGGTCGCCGTCGGCGGCGCCTTAAGCTCGGGCGCCGGCGCTTCGTGCCGCCAGGCCGCGAGACCGGCGCCAGCGGCCATGGAACCGCAAGCGATCGCCAGAAAAATGATCTTGCTCATGTTGCTTCCTGTCGGTTGCAGGAAGATTCCGTCCGCCTTTCGGCGGACGGAATCTTCGGTGCCTGCATGCCTTCGCGGCTCAGGGCTGCGAGTCCTTGCGGTTGTTCGTGCCCGAGTGCGGGGTCGCCAGGTACGGGAACACCCGGTGGTAGGCGACATCGTTCTCCGCGATGTTGTCGCCGACCACGGTGATCGCCGAGTACGACGGGCCGCTCGCGATCGCCGTCAGCGCGATGTCCACGACGTCGTCGCCGAGCCGGCGGCCGTTCGGCCAGCCGCTCGACACGCCGTTCACGGTGTCACCGCCAATGAAGCCGAGCCGGCTGAAACCGGACTGGCCGGCCAGGCGAACAGGATCGGTCGTGGTCACCACCCGCAGGACCTCCGGAATGAAAATCTTCTCGAGATCGGTGCGGCCGGTCGCGGCAAAGCTCGTGCCGTAGACCGCGTTGATCAGCACCGCGAGTTCGGGATTGCGCGCGTACTTGGCGAATTGCGCATCCTGCGACGCCGGCGTGCGGTTGAAGCGATCCTTGTCCGCGAATGCCACGAGACCCTCGGTGAAGAGCGGATTGCCGAGGCGCGACACCTGTATCCAGCCACCGGTGTTGATCCGGGAACCGTCGCTTCCGCGCACCGTGACGCGCGGCCGGCTGACCGAGGCGTATACGCCCACGCCGGTCTGCTGGCCGAAGAACACGGTGTCGTAGCGCGTGGGAATGCCGAGCGACTCGATCTCGCTCAACGGGATCTGGATCGCGGCCGACAGCAGGTTGAAGCCCTTGAAGCCGTCCACGCCGCCGCCGTCCTGCCCGAGGCCATCGGCCAGGCTGCCGTTGTTGTCGAGGATGCGGACGTTCAGCAAGTCGAAGACGCCGGGAATGTCCGAGAAGAAGCTGTCGTCCCGCGGACCGGCCCAGACCGACTCGCCGGTGGGGAGGTCATAGATCGTCGAG
>JANNKZ010000018.1:0-3028 GCA_031396515.1 Gammaproteobacteria bacterium | reverse complement strand
CAGCTCTACACCGAGGACGTGCACTACCTTACCGGTGACCTGCGCCTGCTGCGTGGGATCAAGGAACTCACAGCGTATTTCGAAGCCATCAAGGCACACATCGCCGAAGTGCACGTCGAGATATTCCATACCTGGGGCGATCCGAGCAGCGGCCTCGTCTATCAGCTGTGCAATACCAGCCGGCGGCTGACCTCGGGCGAACTTGCCAGCGCGCATTACATCGCGACGTTGCGCGAGGTGCAGGGGGACTGGCTCATCGAAATGGAAGTCCCGGCACTCAGTTCGATACAGCCGCTCCGCTGAGAGCTAAACCGCTATTCAGGGCGACATTTTTAGCCTGAATTTGATGGTACGAATATTCAGGGTTCTGAAAAAACCAATGGAAAACAGTAGCCTGCAAAGGGCTATTGATTCCTCTCTCTCCGCCAATTTTCCCCTGAAACCTGGGCTCGACTCGAACCCGAGAACCATGCAAGCGTGCTCGATCGCATCCATCGCGAAGCGGATCGTGGTCGCGCCGTGACCACGCTCCAGCTTCCTCCACCGGACATCCAATTGGCACTGCAGCGTGCGTCACTTCACTTCGCAGCGGGGCTCGAATCCAATTGTTCGCGCTACTCAAAAGCGTCGTCGGGGGGACGTCGGCCGGACCACGAATTGCACGACATGAACCAGTTGCAAGGGTCTGCCGGCGGTCCGACGGCACTCCGCGGCGGCGCTCAAACCCTCGGTGCTATTCGATTCACTCGAACGCCAGCACGAGCTCCACGGCAGCACTCGTACACACAGGTTCGCATCCCGGCCCATTCGGCTGGCTCGTCTGATAGGTCGGGTTCCAGCGCCCGGAGCCGATCATCCTCCCCAAGTGCGAAACAGCCACCGTGACATCCGCCGGCGTGCTGGAGAACACGACGTCGCCGAATGCGTGAGCCGACGGATCGAGGGCACAGCCCGACTCGACGATCGTCGGCTCAGGCGCGTCACAGAGCAGAGCGCGCCGATCGCAGGATGGCAGCGGCAGGATGCCGGTACAGACCACGTTTGCGCCGTCGTGCTGGATATCAAACCGGTACTCGCCGTGCGGCCAGGCCTCGGCCGGCTGGACCCGCACGACCAGCCCATCCTGGCAGCCAATCATCGTGCACGCCCGGCCGGCTGGCGGCGGCGCGCCCTCGGTCGAGCTGCCGTCTTGCCCAGATGAACACGCGAGCACAATCGCGGCCATCGCCCCGGCGAGGGCGCCGCTCCTGACGGCACGCACTGCCCGGATCACGCGTCGCATATCGCGACGAACTGGGTTGACGTGACCGTGCGTGCTTCCGGATGCGAGCGCATGGCTGCGTGCGATGCGGCCGGATACGACAACGCTTTCGCGGGCGGCCGGGTGCCTTCAAGGAGCGCGTGATCGAGTTGTCGAGAAGCTCGATCGCCTGGTCCGTCCTGTTGGTCTCGTTCAACACATCTGCCAGCATTATGACGACGACATTGCGTACCGCCTCGCTCTGCGAACTTCCGAGTACTCGCTGCAGGACCTTGATGGATGCTGCGCAACTTTCTTTACCGTCGGATCATTGATTGACAGGCAGAAAAAGCTCGTTCCGTGGAACTCTACGAGCTTCTCCGCGACGACATGGTAAGGATGTCGCGGCCGTGAGATCCATGGGACCATCCAGCTCGCAATCCGTGTTACTCATTGCCTTGAACACGATGGCATTGCGCCGCATCGGCCTTCAGTAGTCCCACGAGTGCCTCGCTCGTGAGTGCCGTGCAAAATTCGGCGTGCAGGTTTGCCACGCTCAGTCGATGGACTGTGTCTGCATCGAATCCTTGGCCATCGGGTGATCGCCGATTGCCGGCGGCGCATGCATCGTGGGCGAGATAAGTGTCGAATCCCATGTTGCCAGCCATCCGAACCGTCGTTTCCACGCACATGTTCGTAAAAAATCCCGCGACTACGAGGCGATGAATTCCATTTCGGCGCAGGCGCAGCTCCAGGTCAGTGCCGATAAAACCGCTGTTGACATCCTTGATGACAACATTTTCACCGGCCTTGGGCTCGAGACCCGCTATCGATTGTCCGCTCGCGAGCGCGAGCTTCAACGGGGATTCCGACTCGCGTGAGTTGTGCAATGTGAAGTAGACAGCCAGTTGTGCACCACGCCAGGCGGACAGGAGCTCGCCAATGTGCGCTTCCGCGTCCGGATTGTTGCGGTGGCCGTCGCCACCGCCCCAATGCGCGTGCAGGTTGACGCCTCGCTGTGCGTCGATGACAAGAAGCGCGGTATCGGCCAGGAATTGCTTGATCATCGATCTCCCCTCGAATAAAAAGGCCGGCCGACAACGCACAGATGCCGTACTTCTAGCATACCGATACGGCTTCGGCGGAGAATCCGCGGCGGCGCGGCTCGAACGCAGAGATTCCGGCTATTCGCCAGCTTTACGTTGCACCGCGCTTGCCCGGCTTACCGCACGCCCGATTGCGAATGCGGCGCTTCACCGCAACTAGTTCAAGCATGTCTTCGACGTCTGGCCAGGGCGAGATCGTCGCCAGTACCGTGGCGGGTCAGCCCCGGCGCGACGACGTCACGGTGTATAAATCCCTCGGAAACGTCGCTCAGGACCTCGTGACTGCGGCGTTCGCCTGCGAACAGGCGGCGATTCACCCGGGTCCCGGGGTGACGCGAGTCGCCGACTTCGGCTGACAGATTTTGCGCCGCGCCTGACCTGCGGTTGGATTTTGTAGCCACTTGGGCTGTGAGACCGTCGGTCCATGTTGCGCTCGTTGATCCATGCCCGTCGAACCTGCGCCGGCGCTCGGTAGCCGAGCGCGCTGCGCGGGCGTTGGTGGAAATGGCGCCAGTGATTAACGCTGCCCTGGGTCAACCTGCCGGCCAGCCACAAGATGGCCGACCCCCATTTCAAGATGTTCTGGTCCGAGAATGTCCCGCGCCACACCCTGCGCGACGCCGCCGGTGGCGCGACCCGATTGCAAACTGAGCGTCCCGCCTTGCAACCAAATGGACCCACT
>JANNKZ010000188.1:0-4654 GCA_031396515.1 Gammaproteobacteria bacterium | reverse complement strand
CATTGATCACTGTCGGCGTGTTGCGGGGCTCGACCCGGCGCGTGTTGACGCCGCCCACCTGAAAGCCCAGCGGATCGACCTGGCTTGCGGGGTGACGAATGCCTTGCGACGAGACGACATCATTGCTGTCCGTGGCTGCATCCAGTGCTCCGCGCTGGCCCGGCGTCGCCAGGCGACTGAGCGGAAAATCGAAGGCCGTGAGCTGATGATTGGGGCCGCGGCCCGTCGTGTATGCCAGATCCGGTTCGGGCATGTGCTTGAGACCGGGACTGACCTGGTTGCGGGAGCGCGGGTCTGCGCCGGCGCGAAAATGACAGGTTGCACAGGCCTGTACGCCGTCGCTACCGACCTGCATGTCCCAGAAGAGCGCCTTGCCGAGCGCGACTGCCATGCCGGGATCACGGACGAAATCGCCGAGGTTCGTGGGTCCGGGAATAGTTGTGGCCCGCAGGTCGCCCGGCAGTTCCTTGAGGTCGGTGCCAAGCGGAGGATCCGGGACGCGCGAGATCGTGGCATCGGCCGCGGTCTGCGCCGCAGCGAGCACGGCGGCCAGGGCCATGGACCCGGCAACCAGCGTGACTCCGGCAAACTGTTTGAGATTCATGGTGTTTTCATCCCTGCCGCCCCCGGCAATATGTTCGATTGACGCGCATCGCGAGCCGTCCGTAACCTGAGTAACGACAAAAGGGGCTGAAACCGATCACCAGGCCGAAAGGACTCTGGCCGGGCCACATGAAAGAAGAGCCGGACGCGCAAGGACCCCGGGAAGTGACCCGGCTGCTGGACGCCTGGGGCCAGGGCGACCGCGTGGCGCTCGAAAAACTGACGCGAGTCGTCTACCAGGAGCTGCGGCGCCTGGCGCACCGCTACATGGCGGGGCAGCGCGCGGATCACACCCTGCAGACGACGGCGCTCGTCAACGAGGCGTATCTGCGTCTCGCGAACCAGGAGCAGCCGAACTACGCCAACCGTTCGCATTTCCTGGCGGTCGCCGCCAAGGCGATGCGCCAGATCCTCGTCGATCACGCCAAGGCGACGCTGCGCGACAAGCGCGGCGCGGGAGTGAAGGTCGTGGAGCTGGACGAGGCGGCGGTGCTCTCGCCCGAGCCCGCGCGCGAGATCCTCGACCTCAACGAGGCGCTGGAAAAACTCGCCGCACTCGATGAGCGAAAAGCCAACGTCGTCGAGTTGCAATATTTCGGCGGCCTCAAGCAGGAAGAAATCGCCGACGTGCTGAAGATCTCGGTCGTGACCGTGCGGCGCGACTGGACCTTCTCGAAGGCCTGGCTTTACGCGGAACTGCGCGGGGCGGGTTGAGCGTGGAGCCGGCGCGGCTGCGGGCGATCGAGGCGATCTTTCACGCCGCGCTCGACGTCGAGCCGGAGCAACGCGACGCTTTCTTAGGCGAGCAATGCGCGGGGGACGATTCGCTCCGCCGTGAAGTTGAGGCGCTGCTCGCCGCATATGAGACCGCAGGCAACTTCATCGAATCGCCGATCGTGACGGTCGATCAAGCGCTCCTCGAGGATGAGGAAGCCGACCGCCTGATCGGCCAGAGGATCGGCCACTGGGAAATCCTGAAGCGCATCGGCAGCGGCGGCATGGGTGCCGTCTATCTCGCGCGCCGCGCCGACCGGCAGTACGAGCAGCAGGTCGCGATCAAGCTCATCAAGCGCGGCATGGACACGGAAGCCATGCTGCACCGCTTCCGCAACGAGCGGCAGATCCTCGCGGGCTTCGATCACCCGAATATCGCGCGCCTGCTGGACGGCGACACGACCGAGGACGATCTGCCGTACTTCGTCATGGAGTACGTCGAGGGGCTGCCGATCGACCAGTACTGCGACGAGAAATCGCTTGCCATCACCGAGCGGTTGCAGCTCTTTCGCCAGGTGTGCGCGGCCGTCTCTTATGCCCATCGCCGCGCGGTCATCCATCGCGACCTGAAGGTGTCGAACATTCTGGTCGGGGCCGACGGTGTGCCGAAGCTGCTCGACTTTGGCATCGCGCGGGTCCTGCATCCCGGCGGCCACGGCGAAGCAGCCGCGACGATGCTCGAGCAACGCGTCCTGACCCCGGAGTACGCGAGTCCCGAGCAGATCCGCGGCGAGCCCGTGACGACCGCGAGCGACGTTTATTCGCTCGGGGTCGTGCTCTATCGGCTGCTGACGGGAAAAACCCCGTACCGGCTGTCGACGCACTCGCCGCAGGACCTGGCACGGGCGATCGGCGAGACCGAGCCGCAACGGCCGAGCACGGTCGTCAACGCCGGGAGAGCTGCGGAGCGCAAGTGCCTGCGCGGCGACCTCGACAATATCGTGCTGATGGCGCTGCGCAAGGAACCGGAGCGGCGCTATCCGTCAGTTGAGCAGTTCTCCGACGACCTCCGCCGTCACCTGGAGGCGCGGCCGGTACTCGCGCGCCGCGACACGCTCACCTATCGCGCGGGAAAATTCGTCAAACGCAACACGGGCATTTCGGTCGCGGCGGTATTGGTCGTTCTGAGCCTGGTCGGTGGCATCGTCATGACCACCTGGCAGGCACAGCGCGCGCAGGAGCAGGAAGAGATCGCGATCGCCGAGAAGGCGCGGGCGGAGCGGCGTTTCAACGAAGTGCGCCAGCTCGCGCGCTCGGTGCTCTTTGACTATCACGATGCAATCGAGAACCTGTCCGGCGCCACGGCGATCCGCGAGCGGCTCGTCAAGGATGGGCTCGCCTACCTCGACAGTCTGGCGCGAGAGGCCAGTGACGATCCGGACCTGCAGCGTGAGCTGGCCGCGGCCTACGACCGGGTCGGCGATGTGCGCGGCAAGGCTTACAGCGCCGCGAGCCTCGGCGACCACAGCGGCGCCATCGAGAGTTACACCAAGGCGCTCAGCATTCGCGAAGCACTGGCCTCCGCGAATCCCGACGACCTGCAGATCCGGCGCGACCTGGCCTCCAGCTATCGGAAGGTCGGCATGCAGATGGTCGAGACGAGCAAAGCTGCAGGCGGCAGGGAATTTTTGCGCAAGAGTCTGGCGGTCCAGGAACGGCTCGCCGCCGCCCGGCCGTCAGATACGGCACTCCGGCAGGAGCTGGCGGCTTCGTACAACGGGTTGGGGCTGGCGCTGGAAGAGGTCGGCGACGCTTCCGGTGCGCTCGCGAATCACCTGAAAGCGCTGGCGCTGCGCGAAGCGATGGTTACGGCCGAGCCGGGAAACCAGCAACTGAGGCGCGGCCTGGTCATCACCCGGATCAATCTCGGACGCGCCCTGGTTCTGACCGGCGACACACAGGGTGGCCTGGAGAGCAACCAGCAAGCGCTGGCGACTTGCGAAGCGATGGTGGCGGAGAGTCCCAGCAACGCTGATTACCGCCGGTTGCTCGCCAACACTTTCCAGAACGACGGCGACTATCGCGCGATCCTTTCCGACTTCGAAGGCGCGCTGCGGAGCTTC
Source organism: Gammaproteobacteria bacterium (assembly GCA_031396515.1). Lineage (GTDB taxonomy): Bacteria > Pseudomonadota > Gammaproteobacteria > Steroidobacterales > Steroidobacteraceae > SCUD01. Next base: position 1,214 of record JANNKZ010000188.1, on the reverse strand, counting down.
CGCAAGAAGCTTGCGCTCGACCAGCAAGCGATCGCAGAGGACCCCGACAATGCGGTAGCCCGCATGGATTTCGCTTATACGCACTCGCGGATGGCCGACTTGCTGGCGGCAGGCCGCCGTTACGGCGAGGCGCTGTCGAATTACCGCAAAGCCGCAGACGAGTACGGACGGCTGGGGGTGGAAGTTTCGGCGGACCTGTTTATTCACTTCGGGACCGTCCTGGTTCATGCGGGCATCGGCGAGATGCAGGCACGGCTCGGGGACCGGGATGCGGCGGTGGCGGAAATTTCGCGTTCGCTCGCGCTGCTGGACGCGATCGCGCCCGATCCGACGAGCGGCACGCGCAGCAGCCAGAGGGGACAGGTTTTCATGCGCGTCGCCGCGGCCCATGCCGCGTTGGGCGTTTTAAAAAAACTGAGCGCCACTGATCGGCAGGGACATCGGCGCAGCGCGCGCGAGTTGTTTACCCGCAGCCTCGAAATCTGGCTGGACATGCGCAAGCGCGGGATCCTGACCGCCGAGGACGCGACAAAGCCGGAGGATGTCGCCCGCGAGCTCGAGCAGCTAAAAGGGGTCTGACCCCTTTTAGCTAGAAGGGCAGGCCGTGTATCTGGCCGCCCATGCACATCAGCATCGGGACGGACAGGACGAAATTCGTGCGAGAGGCGAGCAAGGCAACCTTGCGCGCCTTGGCCTTCTGTTCGTCTGTTGCAGGGACGATTCCCAGGATTTTCTTCTGGTTCGGCCAGATCAGCGCCCAGACGTTGATCAGCATGATCGTGCCGAGCCAGATGCCGACACCGATCACGCGAAAGCCTTCCTGCAGCATGAACGCGTTGTGAAAAGCCTTGCCCCCGCCATACGCGGCGAACAGGTACCAGGCGCCGGTGATCCAGGTGGCGACGGCTGCCCAGCGGAACCACCAGAGCGCGCGCGGTGCAATGTACTTGCTGACGCCGGCGCCGCCGGGACCGCCCTTGTCGGCGGCCGCGACCGCGAGGCCGGGCACCTGCACGACATTGAAGTAGTACAGCAGGCCAATCCACATGACGCCGGAGACGATATGCAGCCAGCGCCCGATCTGCGCATGGTGCGCGCTGATCTCGCCGCCGGCCAGCACGGTGAGCCAGATGCTGACGATCGCCGCGAGCACGAAAGCAGTGATGATCGAACCGCGCACGCTATTTAACGGGTTCATGGCCTGTCTCCCCTGG
>JANNKZ010000184.1:0-3337 GCA_031396515.1 Gammaproteobacteria bacterium | reverse complement strand
TGACGCGGCTGCTCGCGCGGCTGACCGCGCTGCCTGGCGTCATCAGCGCCCGCCGCCGCGCGTAAAAAATGGTGACGCAAACCTTTTCTGAGAAAACGTGTCCGTCACCTTTTCTTAGAAAAGGTTTGCGTCACTTTTTTTAGCGATTCGGGATGTCGATGGCGCGCTTGTCGGCGGCGAGTGCGGCTTCGTGGAGCGCTTCCGACAGCGTCGGGTGGGCGTGGATCGTGCGCTGCAGGTCCTCGCTGCTTGCCGAATACTCCATCGCGAGCACGGCCTCTGCGATCAGCTCGCCCGCCATCGGCCCGATGATGTGGATGCCGAGAATCTCGTCGGTCGCCGCGTCCGCGACCAATTTGCAGAAACCGGCGCCCGCTTCCATCGCCTTGGCGCGACCGCTCGCGGCAAACGGGAAGCTGCCGGTCTTTGTATTGCGGCCGGCGGCTTTCGCCTGCTCTTCCGTCTGGCCGACCCAGGCGATCTCCGGTGCGGTGTAGATGACCGACGGAATCACGTTGTAATTGACGTGCCCGTAGAGCCCGGCGATCTGGTCCGCGACCGCGACGCCCTCCTCCTTGCCCTTGTGCGCGAGCATCGGCCCGCGCACGCAGTCGCCGACCGCCCATACATCTGCCGCACCGGTCTTGCAGTGCTCGTCCACCTGGATAAAGCCGCGTTCATCGAGCGCGACACCGGTGCCTTCGCCGAGCAGCTCCTTCGTGAATGGCCGCCGCCCGATTGCGACGATCAGCCGATCCACGACCAGCGTCTGCGCGCCCTTCGCGTCCGTGTAGCCGACATGCACGCCGTCCGGCTTCACGGTCGCGGAACTCACCTTGGCGCCGAGCCGGATGTCGAGCCCCTGCTTCTTGAAATGGCGGGCTGCTTCTTTGGCCAGCGCCGCATCCGCCATCGGCAGGAATTGTTCCAGCGCTTCGAGCACGACGGTCTCGGCGCCGAGTCGCCGCCAGACGCTGCCGAGTTCGAGCCCGATGACGCCGGCGCCGATCACGCACAGGCGTTTCGGCACCTCCGGAAACTCCAGCGCCCCCCAGGAATCCACGATGCGATCGCCGTCGAAGGCAACACCGCGGAGCGCCATCGGCTCGGAACCCGAGGCCAGCACGACGTGCTTCGCCTGCAGCGTACGCTGCGCGCCATCCTGGCCGGTGAACTCCACTTTCTTTCCGGCCAGCAGGCGGCCGTGGCCGATGAGCGGCGTCACGCCCGCGCCCTTGAAGAGCGTGAGGATGCCCTGCGTCATCTGCTTGACGATGCCACCCTTGCGCCTCTGCATGGCCGCAACGTCGAAGCCGATGCCTTCGAGCTTGACGCCGTGCGCAGCGAACTCGTGCTGGGCGCGGTAGTAGAGCTCGGAGGATTCGAGCAGTGCCTTCGATGGAATGCAGCCCGCGTTCAGGCAGGTGCCGCCGAAAGCGCTGCTGCCGTCGCGGTTCTTCCATTCGTCGATACAGGCGACGGACAGCTTGTTCTGGGCCGCGCGGATGGCCGCGGGATAGCCGGCGGGCCCGCCGCCGATGACGATGACGTCGAAACTGTCGCTCATGATGCCTCGCTCAGACTTGCAGCAGCAGGCGCGCCGGATCCTCGAGCGCCTCCTTGACCGCGACCAGGAACTGCACGGCCTCGCGGCCGTCGATAATGCGGTGATCGTACGTGAGTGCCACGTACATCATCGGCCGCACGACCACTTGGTCGCCGACCGCGATCGGGCGCTGCTGGATCTTGTGCATGCCGAGGATCGCGCTCTGGGGCGCGTTGACGATCGGCGTGGAGAGCAGCGAGCCGAACACGCCGCCATTGGTGATCGAAAACGTGCCACCGGTCAGCTCCTCGATCGTGATCGAGCCCTTGCGGGCACGTTCGGCGAATCCGGTCACGGCCTTCTCGATGTCGGCAAATCCCATGCGATCGGCATCGCGCAGCACCGGCACGACCAGACCGCGATCGGTCGAGACCGCGACGCCGATGTCGTAAAACTCGTGATAGACGATGTCGCCGCCATCGACCGAGGCATTGACGACCGGAAAGCGCTGCAGCGCCTCGGCACAGGCCCTCACGAAGAACGACATGAAGCCGAGCCGCACGCCGTGGCGTTTCTCGAAGTCTTCCTTGTAGCGGCTGCGCAGGCCCATCAACGCCTGCATTTCGACCTCATTGAAGGTCGTGAGCAGCGCCTGCGTCGCCTGCGCTTCGACCAGGCGCTCTGCAATACGCGCGCGCAGCCGTGACATCGGCACGCGCTGGTCGTGGCGCGATCCCGCCGGTGCGCGCGCCGACTGTCCCGATTCCAGGTGCTGTGCCACGTCGGTCTTGGTGATTCGCCCGTCGCGGCCGCTGCCTGCGATCTCGCCGGCCGAGAGGCGATTCTCCTCGACCAGGCGGCGGGCGGCCGGCGACAGCTTGCCGCCCGTCTCTTCCTTTGCTGGGAGCCCGGAATCGGCCTTCTTCGGCTCTGTCGCGCGCTTCGATTCCGCCTTCGGCGCGGGCTGAGACTTTTCCGCCCTGGATGCGGGCTTCGCCGCCGCGCCAGCGGCCTGTTCGTCGATGGTCGCAAGCAGTTCGCCACTCGTGACGGTCGCGCCCGCGGCCTTGCCAAGCGACTTGATCACGCCGGCGACCGGCGCCGGCACTTCCAGCACGACCTTGTCGGTCTCGAGATCGGCGAGATTCTCGTCGCGCGCGACCGAGTCGCCCGCCTGCTTGTGCCAGGTGACGAGCGTGGCGTCGGCGACGGATTCCGGCAATTGCGGTACGCGGACTTCAGTGGTCATGGACCTTTCCTGGTGGAGGCGACGGTCAGCCGGTTCGTCGCGCGATGAGACTCCTCGGATTCTGCCGAATGCAGGGCCGCCGCGACGAGCGCTTCCTGTTCGCGCTGGTGCTGGGCGTGGATGCCGGTCGCGGGCGCAGCCGCGCCCTCGCGCCCGGCATAGTGCAGCACGTGGTCCTTGCCGAGGCCGGCCTGCAATCGGTGCCGTATCTGGTACCAGGCACCCTGGTTTTGCGGCTCTTCCTGGCACCAGACGATCTCGCGGGCTTCTGGATAACGATCGAGGATGGCCTGGTATTCATCGGCCGGGAACGGATAGAGCTGCTCGACGCGGACCAGCGCGACGTTGGTCGATGCATCCGCTTCGCGGCGTTCCAGCAGGTCGTAGTAGACCTTGCCGCTGCAGAACACGATTCGCCGGACTCCAGCCGGCGGCGGCGCCGCCGGGTCGTCGATCACCGTGCGGAACTCGCCGGACGTCAGTTCCGTCATCGACGATGTCGAACGCTTGTGGCGCAGGAGGCTTTTCGGCGTCATTACGAC
>JANNKZ010000174.1:0-1949 GCA_031396515.1 Gammaproteobacteria bacterium | reverse complement strand
GACGCAAGCGTGGTCTATGGCGTCAACGATTTCGACCACGACATCTCGAATTCGCTGAACGTATCGCTCGGCGACGAAAGTCCGACGCGTTTCAACGTCGCGGAGTACCAGCTTTCTCAGCTGGCATTGCGATTCGATGTGTCGCGGCCGTTCGAGGTCGGCGGATTCGCGAATCCGGTCAACTTGGCCTGGGGACTCGAATACCGCACGGAAGCGTACGAAACCGAGGCCGGCGACCCGGAGTCCTATGTCGCCGGGCCGGTGGTGGGCGCGCCGATCGGGACCCAGGCGGGCTCGGGTCTGCAGCCGAGCGAAACCGTGGACGTGGACGTGGACCGCGATGCGGCGAGCGTGTACGTGGATCTCGAATCGAGCCTCACGGACCGCTTCCAGCTGGGGGTGGCCGGTCGTTTCGAGGACTACAGCGACTTCGGCAGTTCGGCCAACGGCAAGATTTCGGGGCGCTACGAGTTCACGCCGTCGTTTGCGGTACGCGCCACGGTCGGCACGGGATTCCGAGCGCCATCGCTGACGCAGGCGTTCTTCCGCGGTTCGACCACGAGTTTCGGCGCCGGCGGCCAACTGGAGCAGGTGCTGAACCTGCCGACGGACGATCCTATCGCCCAGTTGCTGGGCGCCAGCGAACTCGAGGCGGAGGAGTCCGTCAGCTATAACCTCGGGTTCGTGTACCGCAACGAGGGCGGCTTTCGCCTGACCGTCGATTTCTATCGCATCGATATCGACGATCGCATCACGCTGTCCGAACGGATCGGCAACGACGACGTCACCGATTTCATCGAGTCGTCGCTCGGCATCCCGGGCGTGCTTGGCGTGCGGTTCTTCACCAATGCGGTGGACACGCAGACCGATGGCTTCGACATCGTCGCCGAGTATGGTTTTGACCTCGGCGGCGGCAACCTGGCCCTCAGTGCGGCGTACAACAAGTCGGAGACCGACGTGGTCAGCGTGGACCCGAATCCGCCGGTGCTCGATGACCTCGGGGTGGGAGCCGTGCTGTTCGGCGTCGAGGAGCGCAATACGCTCGAGTCGGCGTCGCCGGAAGACAAGATGATCCTGACCGCTCACTGGACCAGCGAGCGCTGGTCGCTGCTCACCCGCGGCACGCGCTATGGCGAGGCGACGCGCGTGTTCAATTTCGGCGGGGGATTCGAGCCAGAGCAGACTTACGGCGCGGAGTGGGGCGTGGATCTCGACATCGAATTCGCGGTGACCGAAAAGCTCGCGGTCGCCATCGGCGCGAACAACGTCCTGGACGAATATCCGGACCGGTCCAGCGGCGACATCAATTACTTCGGCAACCTGCCATACGACGTGCTGCAGCCGATCACGTTCAACGGCGCGTTCTACTACCTGAGGACGACTTACAGTTTCTGACGGGCCGGGTCCCGAGCCTCAGGTGCAGGCGAGCGCGCCCTGTGCAGCCGTTGCGTTGCCATTGATCGTCAGCTGCCACGGGCCGCAGCCGGTCCCGGCGTAGTAGCGCACCTCGATGACGATCGTGAATGTATTATCGGCAAAGGTGTCGGCGCGGGTCACGTTGACCACCTCGGCGGTGCCCATCCCCTGTTTCGACATCTGTGTGACCGTGCTCGCGCAGGATGCGCAGCGCACGATCAAGTCGTAATCCGTATTGGCCGGCATCTGCAGCAGGACGCGGGCGTTCAGCGGGCGAGGGTACGCGGACGAGGTTTCCTGGACGTTGAGCTTGAAGAACGCTTCGCCGGTGCCGGTGCGAGTGATCGCGGGTGTAGCGGCATCGCCCGAGATGGTGCCGAGATTGATCGCGCCAGCGCAGGCCGGATTGGAGTTCAGGACGCAATCGGCGCCCCACGCGCCTCCGGCAAGCGCCAGCGCCGCGATCCCGATCCCTGGCGAAACGGTCATCCATAGCCGTCGGCGCATGGTCCTGCTCCCTCCACCTGCAGTAC
>JANNKZ010000166.1:0-5798 GCA_031396515.1 Gammaproteobacteria bacterium | reverse complement strand
GCTGCTCAGCGCCTGACGAGCGTCACGAAGCTGAACGGGTGCGCATGCCGCGCATCGGCCGCGTGTTCGACGCGCCCGACCTCGTGCCACAGGGCGCGATCGAAGCCGCAAAGCACGACGTCGCCGGCGACGTCCGCGTGCACCTCGGTCAGCTCCAGGCGGCCGACGATCGGCCAGCAGGCGGTGAACACCTCCGCGCCGCCGATCACGAAGAGCTTCTCGTCCGCACCGAGGGTCGCGAGCGCTGCCTGCGGCGAGGCCACCGGTTCGCAGCCTTCCGCGCGCCACGACGGATTGCGCGTCAGCACGAGGCTGCGCCGGCCCGGCAGCGCCCGGCCGATGGAGTCGTAGGTGCGCCGCCCCATCAGCAGCACATGTCCCATGGTCAGCGCCTTGAATCGCTTCAGGTCGTCGGGCAGGTGCCAGGGCAGGCCGTTGTCCCGGCCGATGACGCCGTTGTCGGCCATCGCGACGAGCGCAACTGTCGGCGGAGACATGCCGGTTCAGACCGCGACGGGTGCGCGGATCGCAGCGTGCGGTTCGTAAGCGGCGACGCGGAAATCTTCGTAGCGGTAGTCGGCGATGTCCGCGGGACGGCGCAGCAGTGCAAGCGTCGGCGGCGCATGCGGCTCGCGCGCGAGCTGGAGATCCGCCTGTTCGAGGTGATTCAGGTACAGGTGACAGTCGCCGCCGGTCCAGACGAGGTCGCCGACCGCTAGGTCGGCCTGCTGCGCGAGGATGTGCGTCAGCACGGCATAGGAAGCGACATTGAACGGAACGCCGAGGAAGATGTCGGCGCTGCGCTGGTACACCTGGCAGGAAAGCTTCCCGGCGGCGACGTAAAACTGGAACAGCGCGTGGCAGGGCGCGAGCGCCATGCGTTCGAGCTCGCCGACGTTCCAGGCGCTGACGATGATGCGGCGCGAATCGGGATCGTTGCGCAATTGGTGCAGCACCCGCGCGATCTGGTCCACCGATTGCCCGTCCGCGGTCGCCCACGCGCGCCATTGCCTGCCATAGACGGGGCCGAGTTCGCCGTTCTCGTCCGCCCATTCGTCCCAGATTGTCACGCCCTCCTCCCGCAACGAACGGACATTCGTCTCGCCGCGCAGGAACCAGAGCAGTTCGACGATCACGGACTTGAGGTGCACGCGCTTGGTCGTGACGAGCGGGAAACCGGCGCCGAGGTCGAAGCGCAGCTGCCGCCCGAACAACGACAGCGTGCCGGTGCCGGTGCGATCGGTCTTGCGTTCGCCCCGCTCGCGCAGCTCCCGCAACAGGTCGAGGTAATTGCGCATCAGGCGGTGTTGCCCGACGGCTGGCGGCGCGTGAAGGCCCAGGCGAGCATGCCGAGGCCGGTGAGCAGCACTGGCACGGACAGCAGCTGGCCCATCGTCAGCCAGCCGAACGCGAGGTAGTCGAGGTTCGCGTCCGGCACGCGCACGAATTCGACTGCGATGCGGAAGATGGCATAAAACGTCAGGAATAGCCCGGCGGGCGCGAGCCGCGGCCGCGGCTTCGACGTGAACCACCAGACGATCGCGAACAGCAGCAGGCCCTCGAGCGCCGCCTCGTAGAGCTGCGACGGATGCAGCACCTCGTCCTTCACGAGCATGCCCCAGGGCAACTCGGTCGGCTTGCCCCAGAGCTCGCCGTTGATGAAGTTGCCGATGCGGCCGAAGAACAATCCGGGCGCCGTCAGCGGCGCGGTGAAGTCGAACACGTCCGCGATGCGCCGTCCACGGCGGTGCGCGAAGAGCGCGACCGCGATCATTACGCCGGCGAGGCCGCCGTGGAAGGACATCCCGCCCTCCCACACGCGCACGATGGCGAGCGGATCCTGTTTCAGTACGTCGAAGCCGTACACCAGAATCCAGCCGAGACGCCCGCCGGCGATCACGCCGATCGCGGCGAAGAAGATCAGATCGTCGACGTCCACCGCCTTCCAGGTCGAGCCCGGCTGCGCCGCGCGGCGGCGCGCGAGCCACCAGGCCGCGATGAAGCCGAGCACGTACATCAGGCCGTACCAGTGGACCTTGACCGAGCCGACCGAGAATGCGACCGGATCGAATTCGGGATAAGTCAGCATGAGTCGGTCACCCGGAACAGGAAGGCGCGCAGGTAGCGGGTCTCGTCGATCGCCGGATGAACCGGATGATCGGGCGCCTGTGCGCCGACGCCGATCAGCTGCGCGAAGCGCCCGAGGTGGCGCGCTGCCCGCTGCACCGCATCCGTCAATTCGCCCGGCCCGAGGTGGTACGAGCAGGAACAGGACAGCAGCAATCCGTCGCGGTCTAGCACGGACAGCGCGAGCTGGTTCAGGCGACGGTACGCGGCGAGTCCCTTCGGATGGTCCTTCTTGCGCTTGATGAACGCGGGCGGGTCCACGACGATTGCGTCGAAACGACGGCGCTGATCGCGCAGTTCCTCGAGCACGTCGAAGGCGTCCCCCTGGTGCAGCTCGGCCTTCAGGCCGTTCGCCGCGGCACTGTCCGCCGCCGCCTCGAGCGCCGGGGCCGAGGCATCGACGCAGGTCACCTCGGCCGCGCCCGCGCGCGCCGCCTGCAGGCCAAAGCTGCCGGCGTAGCTGCAGACGTCGAGCACGCGCGCGCCCTTTGCATGGCGCGCGAACATCGCGCGGTTCGCCGACTGGTCGAAGTACCAGCCGGTCTTCTGTCCCGCGGCCAGCGGCACGCGATACGTCACGCCGCCCTCGGGCACTTCGACGTGTTCCGGCGTCTCACCGAGCGCGTTTTCGACGTAGCGCTCGAGGCCCTCGAGCTCGCGGATGCCCGAATCGTTCTTCCACAGGATCGCGCGCGGCGCCACGACCTTGACGAGCGCGTCGATGACGTCCGCCTTCATCGCCTCCATGCCGGCGGTGCCGATCTGCGCGACCAGCACGTCGCCGTAGCGATCGACGACGAGTCCCGGCAACAGGTCCGCCTCGCCGAACGCGAGCCGGTAGAAGGGAGCCGCATACAGGCGCTCGCGCAGCGCGAGCGCCACGCGGAAGCGATGCACCAGCAGCGACTTGCCGGGTGGATATCCGGGATCGCGCCCGAGCAGGCGTGCACTGATCAGCGTGCGCGGATTCACGTAGGCGTAGCCGAGGAAGCGGTCGTTGTTCGAACGCACTTGCACGTGCGCGCCCGGCTCGAACGCGGTGAGCGGCGTCGCGGCGACGTTGACCTCGTTCGAGAATATCCACAGGTGACCGGCCTGCAGCCGGCGCTCTTCCTGCGGCTTTAGCATGAGAGGCGGCAGTGCGGGAATCGACATATAGTGGCCGCAATACTACCCGACCGCGGCGACCGACATGCATTCCGACGCAGCAGGCGAGCCGCGCAACCGGCTCGCCGGCGAGACCAGTCCTTACCTGTTGCAGCACGCTTCGAATCCGGTGGACTGGCATCCCTGGGGCGCGGAAGCGATCGCGACCGCGCGCGGCGCGGACAAGCCGATCCTGCTCTCGATCGGCTACTCCGCCTGCCACTGGTGCCACGTGATGGCACACGAATCCTTCGAGGACGAGGCGACCGCGGCCGTGATGAACCGGTTGTTCGTCAACGTGAAGCTCGACCGGGAGGAGCGGCCCGATCTCGACAAGGTTTACCAGCTCGCGCACCAGGTGCTGACCCAGCGCGGTGGCGGCTGGCCCCTGACGATGTTTCTCGCGCCCGACGACCTGACGCCGTTCTTCGGCGGCACCTACTTTCCGAGAGAGGCGCGCTACGGCATGCCGGCCTTCACCGACCTGCTCGAGCGCGTCGCCGCCTTCTACCGCGACGATCGAGACGCCGTGCGCAACCAGAATGCGTCGCTGCGCGGCGTGTTCGACGAGCTCCTGCCGCCGAAGCCCGCGGCCGATGCCGCCCTCTCGCGCGAACCGATCGAGGCCGCGCGCCGGGACCTCGAGACGTCCTTCGACCAGCGCTTCGGCGGCTTCGGCGGCGCGCCGAAGTTCCCGCATCCGGCCAGCATCGAACGACTGCTCCGCGACTGGCAGCGCAGCGCAGCAGCGCCGGATCCGGACCTGAAAGCGCTCTACATGGCGACGCTGACGCTGAAGCGCATGGCGGAAGGCGGCCTCTACGACCAGCTCGGCGGCGGTTTCTGCCGTTACTCGGTGGACCCGTTCTGGATGATCCCGCACTTCGAAAAAATGCTCTACGACAATGGGCCGCTGCTCGCCCTGCTCGCCCAGGCGGCGGTCGCGACCGGCGACGATTTTTTCCGGGCCAAGGCAGTGGACACCGCAGGCTGGGCACTGCGCGAAATGCGTGCGCCCGGCGGCGGTTTCTACTCGGCGCTCGATGCGGACTCGGAAGGACACGAAGGGCGCTTCTACGCGTGGCAGCGCGATGAAGTCGCCACCCTGCTGACTCCCGACGAGTACCGGGTGCTCGCGCGGCGCTTTGGCCTCGATCGCGAGCCTAACTTCGAAGGCGCCTGGCACCTGCACGGTTTCGTGGACATCGAACAGATCGTCGCGGAGACCGGGCTCGACGCGACGCGGATTGCGGCGCTCATCGACGCCGCGCGCGCAAAACTCCTCGCCGCCCGAGCGGGCCGCGTGCGGCCGGGACTCGACGACAAGCTGCTGACCGCCTGGAATGCGCTCCTGGTCCGCGGGCTCGCGATCAGCGGCCGGCTGCTCGGCGTGCCGACCCATGTCGACGCGGCCGCGGCGGCGGTGGATTTCCTGCGGGCGCATTGCTGGAAGGACGGCGTGCTGCTGGCCGCATGGAAGGACGGCCAGGCCCGCTTCCCCGCCTACCTGGACGATCACGCCTTCCTGCTCGACGCCCTGCTCGAACTGATGCAATCGCGCTTCCGCGCCGCGGACCTCGAATTCGCGCGGGCGCTCGCGGACCGGCTGCTCGCAGGTTTCACCGACCGGGAGCGCGGTGGCTTCTGGTTCACGGCCGAGGGCCAGGATCCGCCGATGCACCGGCCGAAGGGATTCGCCGACGAGGCGACGCCCGCCGGCAATGGCATCGCGGCGCATTCGCTCGCGCGCCTCGGCTGGCTGGTCGGCGAGACGCGCTATCTCGATGCCGCGGAGCAGACGCTAAAGGCAGGCCTCGCCCCGATCACGCGCGCACCGCAGGCACACGCGGCCATGTTGAACGCGCTCGACGAATTTCTCGAGCCGGGCGAAATCGTCGTGATCCGCGGCGAACCGGAACGGCTGGTCGAATGGACCGCAGCGCTCGCGTCATCCTATGCGCCGCGTCGCATGAGCCTCGCGATTCCGGCGGATGCCGCCGGCCTGCCCGAAGCGCTTGCGTCCAAGAAGGCGCGAAATGGAACGGTCGCTTATCTCTGCCAGGGGCCGCAATGCTCGGAGCCGATCGCGGAACTGCCCGCGCTCCTCGGCGCGCTCAGTCGCCCGTGACCACCCGGTATTTCGCCAGGCCCGGCTCCTCGCTCGTGTAACGCGGCAACCGGTCGCCGATCTCGACCCACCCAGGATGCTGGTCGTAAAAGACGTGGCATTGCGGCTCGCGGTCCAGCGGCCCGCGGATCGCCGTGCGCTCGACGTGGATCTCCCCCGGACAGAGCGTCGAGGCGAAGAAGAGTGTCGTGCCGCATTGGGCGCAGAATCCGCGCCGGCTCTGGCGCGACGATTCGTACCAGCGCGGCTCGGCCGATCCCGGCAGGAAACGGAACCGGTCTTCCGCGCAGCCGACCCAGCTCACGAATGGCGCGCCGTGCGCTTCGCGGCACCATCGGCAGTGGCAGTGCGCGAAGAAGAGAGACGGCGGGGTCGCGGAAAAGCGCACGGCGCCGCA
>JANNKZ010000157.1:0-2084 GCA_031396515.1 Gammaproteobacteria bacterium | reverse complement strand
GCTCCCTCCTCGTGTGGATTCACCACACTTCGTCGGTCGCGCCTGATGGCGACACGGCGCGCGCGCAACGCGCACCATGCCACCTGGGCAGAGACTCCCTAAGGGCACGCGATGTCCGGTACCCGGGGCTTGCTGTGGTTTCGCCGCGTCGCGGTGCTCGCCGCCGTGCTCTGCGCCATCGTCGTCGTGGTCGGCGCCTGGGTGCGACTGACGAACGCGGGCCTCGGCTGTCCGGACTGGCCGGGCTGCTACGGCCACGCGCTGCCGAGCCAGGCGATCGAGCGCGCAGCCGAGATCAATGCCGCGAATCCAGACCGGCCGTTCGATTACCCGAAAGCCCTCAACGAGATGGTGCACCGCTACATCGTCGGTGCGCTCGGGCTGCTCGTGCTCGCGCTCGCCGCGCTCTCGGTTGCGAATCGCCGCGATCCCGCGCAGCCGCGCGTGCTGCCGTGGGCGATCGTCGTGCTGCTGGTGTTGCAGGCGCTGCTCGGTATGTGGACCGTGACGCTCCTGCTGAAACCGTTGATCGTCACGCTGCACTTGCTCGGCGGCCTCACAACGCTCGCGCTCCTGTGGTGGCTCGCGCTGCCGCCGGAACGGCGCGAGCTGAAAGCGGCGGAGCGGCCGGTGCGCCGGCTCGCGCTTGCGGCAATGGCGGTCGTGCTGGTGCAGGTTTCGCTCGGCGGCTGGACCAGTTCGAATTACGCGGCCGCAGCCTGCGGGGATTTTCCGACTTGCCACGGCAGCTGGTGGCCGGAGATGGATTTCAAGAATGGGTTCGTGCTGTGGCGCGGGCTCGGCATCGACTATGAAGGCGGCGTGCTCGACGCGCCCGCGCGGGTCGCGATCCATTACTCGCACCGCCTCGGTGCCTACGTCACGGCGTTCGTCGTGCTGATGCTGGTGATTGGCGCCTGGCGGCGCGGCCAGACGCTGGCGACACGCGCGGCGGCGACCGCGGTAGCGATCGCGATCGGATTGCAGATCGCGATCGGCATGAACCTCATCTGGAAGGGCTGGCCGTTGTGGCTCGGCACGGCCCACAACGCGGGGGCGGCGCTCGTCGTGTTGACGATGGTCGCGCTGTTGCGCTACCTGACGCCGCGCACCCAGGTCGGCCGTTACCGGCCGTAAGGACTCCGGCCGCTCAGACGAACTGGAGCAGGACCGGCAGTCCCGCGACGACGAGCGCGATGCACACGGCCAGACCCGAACGATTGAAGAGGAACATGGCGTAACTCCTTTTGATTGCGGGACAGAAGGTACGCCTCCCGATTGTTCCGATAAACGCCTTAATATTGACTTGATTGTTCAATAGTATGCTCTAATCCTGACGTGGAAGACTTCCAGGCCATGCGGGCTTTCAGCCGGGTCGCGGAGCTCGGTTCCTTCACCCGGGCGGCAGACGAGCTCGGGCTCTCCCGCGCGATGGTCAGCACCCACGTCCACCGGCTCGAGAAGCGCTTCGGGCTGCGGCTCCTCAATCGCACGACGCGGAAAGTCGCGCTGACGCCGGCGGGATCCGATTACCTCGGCCATTGCCGGCGCGTGTTCGCCGAGCTCACCGCCGCGGAGGAGACGCTGCGCCGCAGCAAGGAGCAGCCGACCGGGCGGCTGTGCGTGGACGTGCCGGGATCGTTCGGACGGCATATCCTGCTGCCGGCACTGCCCGAATTCCTGCAACGCTACCCGGGCATCGACCTCGAACTGCGATTCAACGAGCGGGTTGCGGATCTTGCGCGCGAAGGCGTGGATCTCGCCGTGCGCGCCGGGACGGTGACCGACCCCGATGTGGTGGCGTATCGGGTTTCCGGCTCGCGCTGGATCACCTGCGCTTCGCCGCTCTATCTCGCCCGCCACGGGCGCCCGCAGACCATCGCGGACCTGGCCGATCATGTGTTGATCGGCTCGATTCCCCCGGGCGGAACGCATCCACGGCCCTGGCACTTCGCCAACGATGCAACGCCGCCCGCCGAGCTCCGCTTCCGCCTGCTGGTGAACGAGGCCGAGGCGGTCATGCTCGCGGCCGCGCGCGGTGTCGGCATCACGCAGACCATGGACCTGCTGGCGGCGCGGGAGCT
>JANNKZ010000137.1:0-2441 GCA_031396515.1 Gammaproteobacteria bacterium | reverse complement strand
GCAAGAGTCTCGTAGAGCCCGACGAACGTCTCCCGGTCAGTGTCGAAGCCGGCGATCTCGGCGTTCACCCCGTAGACGGCGTAGTGGTCGCGACGCTCCCGGTATTCGGTCTTGTGGTAGATCGCGCTGGCGCTGGATCGCAGCATCGGCGAGATCTACCGCATGCTCGCCTGCCTGGTCGGTCGCAACTACGTCGTGCAGATCGGGGACGGCTACGCCGTGACGACCCGGCTGTTCGAGCTCGCGCACGTCAACCCGCCGACGCACCGCCTGCTGTTCGAGGCGGGACCGATCATGCAGCGACTGGCGAGCGAACTCGATCAGTCCTGCCACCTGACGATCTACGCCCAGGGCAAGCAGGTCGTGCTGGCCAAAGTCGACACGCCCAGCGGCATGGGCTTCGCAGTGCGGGCGGGGGCGGAACTCGACGTCATCATTTCGGCGTCGGGCCGCGTGCTGCTCGCGTTCCAGGACGAGGAGACGCGCAAGCTGCGTATCGAGGAGTCGCTGCAGCGCCGGCCGGAGCAGGCCGACCCACAGATCGACACCATTCTCGACAAGATCCGCGTATCGGGCTACGAGTCGTCCCCGAGCGTGCAGGTGCGCGGCCTGTGGGCCGTCAGCTTTCCGATCCTCGACACGCAGGGACGCGCGATTGCCGCGCTCACCGTGCCCTACGCCGAACGGATCGACCAGATGCAGCGCAAGTCGATCCCCGAAGTAACCGAGGCGCTGGGTGCGGCAGCGCGGACTTTGTCGGCGCGAATAGGCGGGATGGTGTCTACGGCTGGTGTCAAACCAACGGAGAGGGAAAGCGTGCTGAAGCGGTCACTGCGCTCTGACGGCCGCTGAGCGGGTGGCTCGCAGCGTGGGACGGCCCCCTCGAATTTCGGACGCGGCAGCGGCACCCGCGCGGCTGCCCTAGGAGACAACCCATGCGGCCATGCGCTCATTCAATCTTCCACCCGTCGCCGGCACGGCGGGTGGCCCTGGCGAGGGAGCGACTCTTTGAGGAAGGCGTGCGCCCGACGGGTCTGACCAGCGAAGCCGTCATCCAGTCCTGGGTACGTTGCCTCCGCAGGCACCGCGATACTCGGGAGTTGGTCGAATTCGAGCCAGTCACGAGCAGCCGCGCGCACCACGCGCTCCAACGAAATCGCGATCTCGTCGCGGCTTGGGGCCTGGAGTTGCCGCAGTTGCAAGCGGTGCTCGGCGCCACAAGTTGCTCCGCAATCCTGACCGATGCCTCTGGCGTGGTGATCGCCGCCACGCCTGCCGGACATGCGCACGAGCGGTTGATGCCCGTTGCCCACCGGGTGGGCGTCAACCTGTCGGAAGAAGCGGTCGGCACGACGGCGCCTGGGTTGGCCGCAAAGACAGGGCGACCCGTCGCGGTGCTTGGGGGCGAGCACTATTTCGATGCCGTGCAGACCATGCACTGTGCCGCCGCGCCAATCCTGAACGTCGCCGGGCAGCTGACCGGTGTCCTCGACATCTCGAGCGAAGCCTTGCCCTTTGGCTTCGATGCGACGGCTCTGGTCAAGGTGTACGCCGGGCTGCTGGAGAACCGCCTGCTTGCATCGCAATCGGCCGGATTGCTGGTACTGCGACTGCAGGTCCATCCCACGCTGCTTGGCACACCGGTCGCTGCCCTTGTGGCGGTAGATGCGTGCGGCAAGATTGTGTGGGCGAATCGCCCGGCGGCCAGGCTTCTCGGCATCCCGATCGACCAGGCTAGGCATGATGCGGTTGACGCGGAAGCGGCCTTCGACCTTCGCCTCGGACAGCTGGCGTCGCTGTCGCAAGAACGTGCGCGCCTGGTGGTTCTGCCGAACGGTCTTTCGGTCTGGATTCGCGCCGAGTCCGCGCCGTGGAGTGGCGTTGCGCAGCCTGGTCTTGCGGCTGGCCCCGCGACTGGTCACGACGAGACAGGTCAATCGGACAGTTCTCCGACGGCACCGGTCCAGGCAGTCATCCCGGACGCGTACCGCGTCGGTCCTATGGCAGAACCAGAGGTCGTAGCCGCAAATCCGACGGACCCGCCTGTGCGCAACGAGGCGCACGAAGACATCGCGCTGCGTGCCCGCGATCGGGACCTCATCGCCAGCGTGCTGGATGAGTGTGACGGCAATGTCTCCAGGGCAGCGAAGCGGCTGCGTGTGTCGCGCGGTCTGATCTATCGCCGTTTGAAGGCCGATCGCCAAGCCGAAGCGTCCTGACCAGGTCGCCCCGCGCGCAACCCTCGAGTTGTGCTGGAACGGAACAGCATTCGCACGGGGTAGTCCCGAACTGCCTCGCGCGGCGAGCAACTTTTCAGAATGTCAGTCGCCCGACGGACTTCACTCGCTGCGAGACCGAAATGTCAAGACCACTCAATGATGGAAGCTCGTTCCTGCACGACTGCAGCCTCCAGGAGAGACTGGAGCGGGCGCTGATTGCTG
>JANNKZ010000094.1:0-2478 GCA_031396515.1 Gammaproteobacteria bacterium | reverse complement strand
ACCCAGCGGAAGCGCCAGGTGCCGCGCAACTCATCCATCACCTGATCGATGATGTTCATCATTTTGCTAGAACCTCGATTCCGGCACGACGATGACGTCGCCCGGACGCAGCGAAAGGTTCTGCGTGAGGTCGCCCTTGTTGACCAGGTCCTCGATCTTGACGCGGATCTCGGTCGGCTTGCCGTCCTCGCTCCGGACCAGCTTTGCCCGGTTGCCGGCGGCGAACGGCCCGAGCCCGCCGACTGCGAGGATCGCGTCCATGACAGTCATGCCCTCGCGGTACGGAATGCCCTGCGGCGTCGTCACTTGGCCGATCACGCGCACCTGGCTGAAGGTGCTGACCGCCTGGGTGACGATGATGTTGACCTGCGGCTGTCGGATGTATTCCGCCAGCACGACTTCGATGTCGCGCGCGAGCTTGGAGGGAGTCTTCCCGACGGCGACCATGTCCTCGACCAGCGGAGTCGAGATCTTGCCGTCCGGGCGCACCGGCACCGTCGTCGTGAGTTCCTCGTTCCGCCAGACAAACACCTCGATGGTATCGCCGGGACCGATGATGTACTGGTGATCGGCAGGGGGCGGCGCCTGCTGCGCAGCCTCTTCGGCTGATATCGTGCCGCAAGCACTGACGATCGGGCACAGGATCAGGGCGAGAAAAGCGATTCGGCGCTGCATGTCTGTCTTCCTGTTCATCAGCCGCCCGCCTTGCGCAGGAGGTCCTGCGCCCGGTCGCGGGCCGCAAATTCCCGGTTCCCTTCGAGCAGCTTGCCGAGCAGTTGCCGGGCTTCCCCGGATTTGCCGGCCGTCACCAGTGCTTCCGCCAGGTGCAACTGGATCTCGGGCTCGTCAGGCGCCAGGCTCGCGGCTTCCCGCAGCAGGCGAATGCCCTCGTCATGCGCCCCTTTCCGGACGAGGATCCAGCCCAGTGTATCGGCAATCGCGCCATTTGTCGGCGCTTGACGGTGAGCATCCCGCGCAAGGGCCTCTGCGCGGGGGTCGCCCTTCTCGAAATAGCGCCAGGCGAGGTTGTTCAACATAACCGGATCGCGCTGGCCGGTCGCCAGGAAGCGTTCGTATTCCTGGATCGCCTGATCCGCCTGGCCGGCCTGGTCGAGAAAGACGGCGTGCATGGCACGCGCCGGCAGGTCGTCGGGATGCTGCCGCAACCAGTCGCGAAGCGGCGCCCGCGCATCCGGCTGGCCGGCGAGCTGGCGCGCCTGCGCGCCGCGGATCGCCGCCGTGACGCTCGGTTGCAAGCGCGCCGATTCCGCATACGCGGCCGCAGCCTGGGCGTACTGGTTGAGCGTCAAGCGCGTGTCGCCTTCGAGCATGGCAGCGCCGGAATCCTTTGGCAGTCTGCGGCGCAACTCGACTACGCGTGTCAGCCCCTGGTCACTTCGTTTGTCGGCGAAGTCCTGCATCACGGCGAATGCAACCACGGCCACCGAGTCCGGCTCGAGTTTCAGCGCCCGATCCAGCGAGTCGCGTGCAGCTGGGCCGTAGTCGAGTGCCATCTGGGCCCGTGCGAGATTGATCCAATGCATCGCGATCTGCGGTTCGAGGTCGGCCGCCTTACGGAAATAGCCGAGCGCCTGCTCGTGATGCCCGTAGTCCTGTTGCAGGCGTCCGGCGGCTGCCAGGACGTCGGACCGGTTCGGCGCCGCGGCGATCGCTTCGGCGAGGACCTTCGAGGCCTTCGCCGTCTCCTGGCTGTTCAGGTACAGGCGCGCGAGCAGCAACCGGGAAGCGACTGCACGGGCATCGTCCACGCGAATTTCGTCGAGCAACCGACGTGCCTCGTCGGTGTCGCCGCGGCGGCCGGCCATCTCGGCGAGCGCAATACGGGCCTCGACGCTCGTTGCATCGTGGGAGAGCGCGCGGCGCAGCAATGCCTCGGCGTCCTCGGCACGTCCCGCGTCCAGGCGCGAGCGGCTGAGGTTGACGAGCGTCGGCACGTGGTCCGGCTTGGCCGCGAGCGCCTGCTCGAGCGTCCGGGTCGCCGCCGGCTTGTCGCCGAACGACAGCAGGAAACCGGCCGCGAGGTTGAGGCGCTCGGCATCGCCTGGATGCGCGCCGATCATGCGGTTGATCTCGCCGCGCGCGGTCGCCTCGCCGTCACTGGCCGTCAGCGCGCGGATGAGCAGGAACTCGCGACGGGCGTCGTCCTGGCTCACCGGCGTAGCGCGCAGGAGCTCAATGGCACGACCAGCGTTGCCGGCGCCGATGTAAAGCCCGGCGAGGTCGAGTCGCGCGCTGCGATTGTCCGGCTGGCGGACGATCGTCTCTTCCAGACGCTGGATAGCCGATGGATCGGCGCCGGCCCGGAGCTGCGCGGCCCCGAGCAGCGCGATCGCCTGCGGATCGCTCAAGCCCTCGCTGCCGGAAGCGTTCAGCAGTTCGATCGCAGACTCAGGCCGGTTCATGCGCAGTCGGATCTCGGCCAGGCGCTTGCGCGCCTCGAGATTATCGGGCACCGCC
>JANNKZ010000005.1:0-5894 GCA_031396515.1 Gammaproteobacteria bacterium | reverse complement strand
GCGCGATGATACGCGCCCCGGTCGCGGTCCACATTTGCCGGAGTCTGACTCATGAGCATTCGCATCGCCGTCGTCCTGCTGGCCGCAATCGTCATCGGCGGCTGTTCCGGCGGTTCGGACAACATCGGACCGACCAACCCGCAGTCGGGCAACGGCAATCCGAACCCGCCGCCGGGCGGCGTCGGATCCTTCGTACCCCTGTTCCGGCCGACGAGCGGCGTGCTGCCGTTCCCGATCGATCTGTATTTCAGCGGGACAACCGACGGTACGCTAAACATTCCCGCATCGCTCGCGGCTTTGACGCCGCATCACGCGGCGCTCAATGCGCTCGACGGCTTTTCGACGACAGCGGACATCACGCTGCGCTTTTCAGCGCCGGTCGACCCGGCGACACTCGCCGCGAACGTACGCGTGGTCCGGGTCGCGATCGACAACGCGACCAAGGCGACGGTCGGTGTGCTTGGGATCCTGCAGCCGGGCGTCGACTATTCGATCGGCCTCTCGACTGACATCGACGCCGGCGGAACCGTCGTCGTGATCCGTCCGCTACGTCCCTTGGTCGCCTCGACCGGCGCAACCAACAATGGCTACCTGATACTGGTGACGAATGGCGTCACGAGTTCGACCGGCGCGGCGGCGACACCCGACGCGGAGTACCTGACCGTCCGCACGGCCGCGATCGCCGACCTGACGGGCGGCGTGAACCCGCCGACCTGCGCCTCGATCACGACCAGCGCGACGCTGAATGGCGTCTGCCGGCTGACCTTCGCGCACCTGGCGATTGGTAGCCAGCTCCCAGGGCCATTTGTCGTGGCGCCGACCAGTGTCGTCGCATCCTGGAGCTTCTCGACGGTCGCGACGCGCGACACGCTCGGTTTCCTGGCCGCGACCACGGCCGCCAGACCCTATACCGTTTCGTTCACCGGGTTGACGACGGGCATGCTCTTTGGGCCGACGACGCCAAACCTCGTCAATATCTACGATGGTTCGCTGAACGTTGCCTACCGCCTTGCCGTACCGCCGACGACGACGTCCACCAATGTTTTGACGACGCCCTGGCAGGCGGCCGGTCCCTCGCCGGTGCCCGGCCTCGATCCGAACAGCCGACACCTGACGCGATTCAATCCGGTGCCCGCTGCCGGAACTGCGATAAACATCCCGCTGCTGCTCGGCGTGCCGAGATTGCCGCCGAAGCCGGTCGCTGGCTGGCCGGTCGTCGTGTTCGTGCACGGCTTCCCACGCGACCGCACGGACGCGCTGCTCGTCTCCGACATCATGGCCTCGCGAGGCTTCGCAACGATCGCGATCGACTTGCCGCTGCACGGCGTAACACCGACTTCGGCCGCCTATGCGCAGCC
The DNA here is from genome assembly GCA_031396515.1 of Gammaproteobacteria bacterium. Classification (GTDB taxonomy): domain Bacteria; phylum Pseudomonadota; class Gammaproteobacteria; order Steroidobacterales; family Steroidobacteraceae; genus SCUD01. Next base: position 4,536 of record JANNKZ010000005.1, on the reverse strand, counting down.
TTTCGCGACCGCGTTCGAGCGCACCTTCAATCTCGACTTGCAGATCAACGCGGTCTTCGGTGCGCCGGGGCAGGACGGCCAGGTGGACCCGACGGGCGTCAATTTCCTCAACTTGACGAACGTACTGGTGCAACGCGACAACTCGCGCCAGGCAATCGCCGACCTCATTGCGCTGATCCGCACGCTGCCGACGATCGACTTCGACGGCGTTGCCGGCGCCGATTTCGACCCGGCGCGCATTCACGTGATCGGCTATTCGCTCGGCGGCACCCATGCGGGCACGGTGCTCGGGCTGCTGGGCGCCGAGGTGAAGGCCTCTGCGCTGCCCTCTGCCGCGGCCGTGCTGACCGACACGATCCGGCAGTCGGCCACCTACGGCCCGATCATCAACAATCTGCTTGCCGCGGGCGGTCTGCCGGCGAACACGATCCTGTACAGTAATTTCTTCCGCAATGTGCAGGCCGCCTTCGATGCGGCCGATACCGTCAATTACGCCTCGACGATAGCCGGTGCAGCGGCCGGCGGACGCGAGATCTACATCTCGACATTCGAAGGCGGCGCAGGCGGATTTCCGACCGATCCGGTCGTGCCGGTTAGCTCGACCCGTCGGCTGATCGATACAGTTGGCGGCAGTGGCCTGACGCGCGTCACCGCGGTCGGCGTGACGAACGTGGCCGGGACCAACGGCGGCTGGGTGCCGTTCTCGCAGGGCATACACAACTCGCTGCTCGATCCGGGCCCATCCGGAGCCGTGACCTTCGAGCTGCAGAGCGAAATCGCGGATTTCCTCGCGTCCGGCGGCGATTCCATCGTCATCACCAATGGCACGGTGATCCAGCCGTAGCCCGGTCCGCTCCGAAGTGTCCGGTCCGCACACGCCTCCCCTTGCAACACCGGGCGGGGCCGTCCGACAGGACGGCTTTCTCGCGCGCCTGCGCGCGCGCGTCAACCGCGGTGCGTCCTGGGTCGCGGACCTGCTGCCCGGCCGCGCAATCGACGCGGCGCTGCTCGATGACCTCGAATCGCGCCTGCTCTCAGCCGACGTCGGCGTCGAAGCGACGGAAGCCATCCTGTCGGGGCTCCATCGCCAGGTTTCGCGCAATGAACTGAAGGACGCCGACGCGCTCATTGCTGCGCTGCGCAAGTCGCTGCTCGAGACGCTGGCGCCGGTCGAGCGCCCGCTGGCCGTGGACCGCGCGCGCAAGCCTTTTGTAATCCTGGTCGTCGGCGTCAACGGCTCCGGCAAGACGACCACCATCGGCAAGCTCACGCGTCACCTGCAGGGTGAAGGCCTGTCCGTGATGCTCGCGGCGGGCGACACTTTCCGCGCGGCGGCGGTCGAGCAGCTCACCGTGTGGGCCGAACGGAATTCGGTGCCGATCGTCGCGCAGTCGGCGGGCGCGGATCCGGCGGCCGTCATCTTCGACGCGCTGCAATCCGCGCGGGCGCGCGGCACAGACGTCCTGATCGCCGACACAGCGGGCCGCCTGCATACGCAATCGCACCTGATGGACGAACTTTCGAAGATCGCGCGCGTGCTGAAGCGCCAGGACGCCGACGCGCCGCACGAGGTGCTGCTGGTGCTGGACGCCGGCCTCGGGCAGAACGCGCTGCGCCAGGCCGAGCAGTTCCAGAAGGCGATCGGCGTCACCGGCATCGCGGTGACCAAGCTCGACGGCACGGCAAAGGGCGGCATCGTCATCGCGATCGCCCGCCGCTTCGGCCTGCCGATCCGTTTTGTCGGTGTTGGCGAACAAGCCGAGGATTTCGGTATCTTCGACGCCCGGGCCTATGTGGACGGACTGCTGAGGCCTGCATCCGGGGACGTCGCGTGATTCGTTTCGACCGCGTGTTCAAGCGTTATCCGAACGGCCGCGAGGCCCTGTCGGAGATCTCGTTCGAGCTGGCGACGGGCGAGATGGCATTCCTGACCGGCCATTCCGGCGCCGGCAAGAGCACGGTGCTGCGACTGATCGCGCTCCTCGAGCGCCCGACGCGTGGCCAGGTCACGGTCAACGGCCGCAACACCTCGAGCCTGCGACGCGGCGCCATCCCCAGCTTCCGCCGCCTGATCGGCGTCGTGTTCCAGGATCACCGGCTGCTCGACGATCGGCCGGTCTACGACAACGTCGCCCTGCCGCTCGCGATTGCGGGCGTTCCGCGCCGCGAGATGGACAAGCGCGTGCGCGCGGCCCTCGACCAGGTCGGCCTCCTCGGTCGCGAACGCTCGTTCCCGCTCGAGCTGTCGGCCGGCGAGCAGCAGCGCGTCGGCATCGCGCGCGCGGTGATCACGAAGCCGCCGGTGCTGATCGCCGACGAGCCGACCGGCAACCTCGATCCCGATCTCGCACTCGAGGTCATGAACCTGTTCCAGCGCTTCAATTCCGTGGGCGTGACCGTGATTGTCGCGACCCACGACGTGCACCTGCTCGAGCGCTTCCGCGTGCGCCGGATCCACATCGAAAAGGGCCGCATCGCGAGTCATCCGTATGTCGCTGCCTGAAGAACTCCGCGCTGCCCGTCCGGCCGGACCGCGCGGCCTCGGCGGCGCCGCGTCGACCTGGTCGGAGCGGCACGCGCAGTCGCTGGTCGGCTCGCTCGGCCGGCTGGCGCGCCAGCCTTTCGCGACCGCGCTCACGGTCGCGGTGATCGGCATCGCGCTCGCATTGCCGACCGCGCTCTATCTCGTCGTCGAGAACATGCGCACGGTCACCTCCGGCCTTGGTGACACGGTCCAGCTCTCCGCCTACCTGCGCCAGCCGATCACGGCCGAACAGGCGCGCAAGGTCGCGGATGCAATGCGCGCGCGCGTCGAGATTCAGACCGCAGTGCTCGTCAGCCCGGACGAGGGCCTGACGGACTTCCGCGCGATGTCCGGCATCGGCGAGGCACTCGCGGCGCTCACCGAGAATCCCCTGCCCTGGGTCGTGAAGATCCGGCCGCTGCCGCCGCACGATTCGGCGGCCGCAGTCGAGGCGCTCGCGGCGGAGTTGCGCAAAGTCGACGAGGTCGAGCTGGTCGAGGCAGACACGGCCTGGGTGCGTCGCCTGCACGCGATCCTGGACACGCTGCGCCAGCTCGTCCTGCTGGTCGCGAGCGTGCTCGCGGCGGGCGTGCTCGCGATCGTCGGCAACACAATCCGCCTCGAGATCAACGGCCGGCGCGCCGAGATCGAGGTGACGAAACTGGTGGGCGGCAGCAATGCCTTCGTGCGCCGCCCCTTCCTCTATTCCGGTTTCTGGCAGGGGCTCGCGGGCGGCCTGCTTGCGGTCGGCTTGATCGCGATCGGCCTTTCCTTGCTCGCGCCGCCCGTCGCCCGGCTCTCCGCGGCTTATGGCGGCGGATTCCAGCTCGCCGGTCTGTCGTTTCGGGAATGGCTCACCGTCGTCGGCGGGGGCGCGCTGCTCGGCCTTGTCGGCGCCGGAATAGCCGCCGGCTACCACCTCAGGCGCATCGAGCCTCGCGCGTAAGATTCTGTTTTATATAGCTATTGGCACTCTACTCCGGTGACTGCTAACATCGGCCTCGGAGGTCAATGGAATGTCAGGTACGTCACTCGCTCTCTCGAATCCGTCGCTGGTGCTGGCCGGTCCGGTCGGCAGCCTCGACGCGTATATCGAGCGCGTTTCCGCGATCCCGATGCTGAGCCGCGAAGAGGAATTCGAACTCGCGCGACGTTTCCGCAATCACGAGGATCTCGATGCCGCGCGCGACCTGGTGCTCTCGCACCTGCGTTTCGTCGTGCACATCGCCCGCGGCTACCTGGGCTACGGCCTGCCGGTCGGCGACCTGATCCAGGAAGGCAACGTCGGCCTGATGAAGGCGGTCAAGCGCTTCAACCCGGATATGGGCGTGCGGCTAGTCAGCTTTGCGGTGCACTGGATCCGCGCCGAGATCCATGAATACGTGATCCGGAACTGGCGCCTCGTGCGCGTTGCGACGACCAAGGCGCAGCGGAAGCTGTTCTTCAACCTGCGCCGCATGAAGAAGAACCTGGCCTGGCTTTCGGAGGACGAGACCCGCGCGGTCGCGGGGGAACTCGGCGTGGAGCCGGGCGAAGTACGGGAAATGGAACGGCGCCTGTCGGCGCGCGACCTCTCGTTCGATCCGGCGCCGGATGCCGATGACGAAGACGGCATCGCCTCGCCTTCCCTGTACCTGCGCTCAGCGGAAGCCGATCCGGCGACCCAGGTCGAGGAAGCGCAGTGGAGCGGCGCGGTCGCCGAATCGCTGACGGCCGCCATTGGCACGCTCGACGAGCGCAGCCGCGCGGTCGTGAAGGCGCGCTGGCTCGCCGAGGAGAAGCGTACGCTGCAGGAGCTCGCCGACGAGTACGGCATATCCGCCGAGCGCATCCGCCAGATCGAGTCCGCCGCGCTCAAGAAACTCCGCTCTGCAATGACCGCCTGAAAGGGGACGCACCCCTTTGCCTGGCGGGCCGCCTGCCAGGCTGGTTTGCTCGCTCAGAAGAGAAGAATGGGAAAAAGGGGAAGACCCCTTTTTCCGGAAATTCGCTCGCTCGCCACCCGTCCGGCG
>JANNKZ010000070.1:0-5985 GCA_031396515.1 Gammaproteobacteria bacterium | reverse complement strand
CAGCAGCGCGAGGCGCAGCGCCAGCGGATCCTGGCCGCTCGCCGCCGCGATCTCGTCGAGGAAGCTCTGGACGACGAAGGCATTCGCCGTGTGTGCCGGCGCGCGCCAGGAGCCGCGCGTCATGCCGCTCTTTACGGCATGCCATTCCAGCCGGTAGTTCGGCACGAGCTTCGCCGGAAAATCATCCGGGTAGAGTTCCGCCTCCCACATGCCGGCCTCGGCCACGCCCGCGCGGCGGTAGTACTTCGACGCGCTCGCGAGCCGGTGCGTCCAGCCGGTTACCGCGCCCGCGCCGTCGAGCGCCGCGATCATGTCGTGATGGCCGAAGGGCCGGTAGAAATCGTGCTGCAGGTCTTCGTCCCGCGTCCACATCAGCTTGATGGGCAGGCTCGTCGCCTTCGAGATCAGCGCCGCCTCGGCGACAAAGTCATTGGTCAGCTTGCGGCCGAAGCCGCCGCCCGAGCGCGTCATCTCGACTGTGATCGACGGGCGCGGCAGGCCGGTTGCGAGATTGACCGCGCGCGAAGCGCCGCCCGGCTGCTGCAACGGGCCGATCACGCGCGCGCGATCAGACTGGACGTGCACGAACACGTTCTGCGGCTCGAGCGTCGCATGCGACACAAAGGGCAGCCGGTAGCGCGCCTGCACGACGCGCGCCGCCGCGGCGCGGGCGGCCGTGAAGTCGCCGTCGTCGCGCACGACCTGGCCGGTCTTCGCAAGCAGCTCCCCGCACTGGGCGTCGAGCGCGGCGCTCGATTCGTCAGCGAACGGTCCCTGCGTCCAGTTCACCTTCAGTGCCGCGCGGCCCTTGAGCGCCGACCAGGTGTCGTCGGCGACGACCGCGATGCCGGTCGCGAGGTTCATCGTGATCGGCTCGCCCGGCTTCGGGCCCGGAATCACGACCACCGCGCGCACGCCCGGAACGGCACGCGCGGCGGAATCGTCGTAGCTGCCGATGCCGCCGTCGAAATACGGGCAGCGCAGCATCACGGCGACGCGCGCGTCGGGCTCCTGGACGTCGATGCCGTAGCGCGCGCGCCCGGTCACGATGTCCTGCGCATCCACCACGCGCTGCGCGCGGCCGATGATCCGGTACTCGGCCGGCTCCTTGAGCGGCACCGCCGCGACCGGCAGCGCCAACAAGGCGGCGTCCTGGATCAGCTCGCCGTACGCGAGCCGGCGTCCGTCCGGGTGCAGCGCGTGGCTGTCCCGGGTCCGGACCGAATCCGCCGCGACGCCCCAGCGCGCGGCCGCGGCCTCGCGCATGAGCCAGCGGCCCTGGGCGCCGAACTGGCGGAGTTCCGCCCAGCCGTCGGGGATGCTGGTGCTGCCGCCCGCGCCCTGCGCGCCGAAACGCCAGCGCGGCTCGGCGCCGCCGAAGTCGATCATCATCGGCATTTGCAGGACCGCGACCTGCGACCAGTCGGCGTCCAGTTCCTCGGCGAGGATCATCGGCAGCGAGGTCTTGACGCCCTGCCCGATCTCGGCGCCGGTCGCGCCGATCACGATGCGATTGTCCGCTTCGATGCGGATCAGGACACCGAGCGGATTCTCCGGCGGCGGCGCGGCGGCATCTTCTGCGCTTGCAAGCGACGGGACGAGGACCAGTGCGCCCGAGGCCGACAGCGAGGCCTGCAGGAAAAGCCGCCGCGAAACGACGGAAGCCAGCGCGTTCACTTCGCGTCCTTCATTTCGCGCGCCGCGCGCGCGATGGCGCGACGGATGCGCACGTAGGTGCCGCAGCGGCACAGGTTGGTGATCGTGTCGACGTCTTCCGGCGTCGGATCGGGCGCGCGTTCGAGCAGCGCGACCGCGGACAGGATCTGGCCCGCCTGGCAGTAGCCGCACTGCGGGACGTCCTCTTCCAGCCAGGCCTTCTGGACCGCATGCAGTCCGGAGGCGCCGAGGCCCTCGATAGTCGTGATGCGGCGGCCGGCGACGCCGGCGACCGGCAATAGGCAGGAGCGCTGGGGCTGGCCTTCGACCAGGACGGTGCAGGCGCCGCAGAAACCGCCGCCGCAGCCGAATTTCGTGCCGGTCAGGCGGGCGTGATCGCGCAGGTACCAGAGGAGCGGCATCTCGCCGTCGCCCCCGAACACCCGCTCGACCCCATTGACGGAGAAGCGGATCGTCATGATGACGCGAGGATAGCGGACACCGCCGCCAGCGGCTGTCGTTTCATCTCAGCCGGCGCACGACCGGTCGCTTGGCCGCCTCAGCCGATCGAGTATCATTTCCACATGATCGAAAAAGCCCTCGAACGCCTGCTGTTCGCCTGCCGCTGGCTGCTGGCCCCTCTCTACCTCGGCCTCGCGCTCGCCCTCCTGGTCCTCGGCGTCAAGTTCTTCCAGGAGGCCTGGCACGTCATTTCCGAGGTGCTCACGCTCGCCGAGTCCGACCTCGTGCTGACCGTGCTCGCGATGATCGACATCGTGCTGGTCGGCAGCCTGATCGTGATGGTGATGTTCTCGGGCTACGAGAACTTCGTCTCGCGCATCGACCGCGACGACGACTCCGACACGCCGGCCTGGCTGTCCCAGCTCGACGCGGGCACGCTGAAGCTGAAGGTCGCGGCCTCGATCGTCGCGATCTCCTCGATTCACCTGCTCAAGGTATTCATGAACGCGGAGCAGACCGACAACGACAAGATCATGTGGTACATCATCCTGCACATGACCTTCGTCGTATCCGCCGTGCTGCTCGGCGTGCTCGACCGCATCGCCTTCGCGTCGCACCGCAAGCCGTGAGGGTCGCCTAGCGCGGCGGGTCGGGAAGCGGCAGCGACGCCTGGCCGAAGAAATACTTCCAGCCCTGCGGCGTGCGCACATAGGTATCGCTGAACCAGAGTCGCCGGTCGAAGACGACGCCTTCTTTCGTGCCCTTGATCCAGAGCCGCGCCGTCACGACGGCGGTATCGCCCGACACGTGCACGAATTGCGTGCCCGGATCCTCGTCCTGGATCTCGTACTGGATCTTCTTCTCGCGCGCCGCCTGCAGATGATCCTCGCGCGTGACGACGCGGCCGTCCCCGAGAATGAGGGTCATGTCGGCGTGCAGCGTCCGGTCGATCGTCGCCAGGTCGTGAACCTTGACTGCCGCCTGGAACGCGGTGTCGAGCGCCGCGACGGCTTTCCGATCGTCCTCGGGTGAAGCCGCGGCGATCGCGGTGAGACCCTGGCTCATGGCGAGCACCAGGGCCGCGGTAACAAGTCTTGTCTGCATGTGCGCATCCGTCGTTTCCGGGAGTAGGACTGCGCCAATCCTATGCCCGACGCCGGCCCCCGGTCGAGCGCGCTCCGCAAAGTCGCGTCTTCAAAGGAGACGCACCCCTTTTTGCTGTATCAGTGCAACCCGCGCGGCGCCTGCGGCGAGGCGCCCGGCGAGAAAAGGCCGGCGACATCTACCGCATCGAACGTCCAAGCACGGTTGCAGAACTCGCAGCGAACCTCGACGTCGCCGCGTTCCTTGAGTAGGGATTGCAGTTCCTGGTCGCCGAGCGACTGCAGGATGCCGGCGACGCGCTCGCGCGAGCAGCTGCACTGGAAGAACACCGGCGTACCCTCGAACAGGCGGATGTCGTCCTCGCCGAACAGCCGCGCGAGCAATTCTTTGCTGGGCGTTTCGAGGAGTTCCTGGGGCGTGACGGTCGCAGCGAGCAGTCCGATGCGATTCCACGCGTCGTCCCCCTCCGCCTGTTCCGCCTCGCTCAACGCGTCGCCGACCGCGACGCGCTGGAGCATGAGCCCGGCCGCGCGGCCCGGCGTCGCCGTCAGCAGGAAGCGCGTCGGCAGCTGTTCCGAGCGTTCGAAATAGCGTTCGAGGCAGTCGGCGATCCGTTCCTGCTCGAGCGGCACGACGCCCTGGTAGCGCTCGCCATCCTCCTGCTGCTCGATCGTGACCGCGAGCTGGCCGCCGCCGAAGAGCGCCATGCCGGAGGCGCCGGGCGGCACGTTGTCGTGGCGAGCGACGCCGCGCAGCGCATGCCGGTGCGTGCATTGCGCGAGCATCAGGCGTAGCGCGCCCCGGCCTTCGAACTGCAGCGACAGCCGGCCTTCGAACTTGAGCGCACCCGTCATCAGCACCGAGGCGGCCATCGCCTCGCCGAGTGCGTCGCTCACGGTGCGCGGATAGTCGTGGTGCTCGATCGCCGCGCGCCAGCTCGCATCGAGCCGCACCAGGTGCCCGCGGACCGGCAGGCGCTCGAACAGGAAACGGTGCAGCAGGTCGCCGCGCGCGGTCATGGGCCGGCGAGCAGGCGCTTCAGCAGATCGTTCACCTGCGCGGGGTTCGCCTTGCCGGCGGTCGCCTTCATGACCTGCCCGACGAAGAAGCCGAAGAGCTTGTCCTTGCCCGAGCGGTAATCGGCCAGCTGTCCCGGATTTGCCGCCATGACTTCGCGGATCGCACGCTCGATCGCGCCGGTGTCCGTGATCTGGCGCAGCCCCTTCGCCTCGATGATCGCGTCCGCGTCCCTGCCCTCCGACCACATTGCCTCGAACACGTCCTTCGCGAGCTTGCCGGAGATCGTGCCATCGACGATGCGCCGGAGCAGCCCGGCGAGCGCGTCCGCGCCGACCGGCGACGCGCCGATCTCGACGCCGTCGCGATTGAGGAAAGCGGACAGGTCGCCCATGACCCAGTTGGCCGCGAGCTTGCGCTCGCCGCCGGCGCCGGCGCCGGCGGCAGCGCGTTCGTAATAGTCCGCCAGTTCGCGGCTCGCCGTCAGCACGCCGGCGTCATAGTCGGATAGCCCATGCTCGCGCGAGAGCCGCGCCGCCTTCGCGTCCGGCAACTCGGGCAACGTGCGGCGCGCCTCCTCGATGAACGCCTCGTCGAGCGCGACCGGCAGCAGGTCGGGATCGGGGAAATAGCGATAGTCGTTTGCCTCCTCCTTCGACCGCATCGCGCGCGTCTCGTCTCGGTCGGGATCATAGAGGCGGGTTTCCTGCACGACGCTGCCGCCGGCCTCGATCAGTTCGATCTGGCGCGCCACCTCGTGGTTGATCGCGCGCTCGACGAAGCGGAAGGAGTTGAGGTTCTTGATCTCGCAGCGCGTGCCGAACTCGTGCCGGCCCTTGTGCCGCACCGAGACGTTGGCGTCGCAGCGGAACGAGCCCTCCTGCATGTTGCCGTCGCAGATCTCGAGATAGCGCACCAGCGTGTGCACCTTCTTCATGTAGGCGATGGCCTCGCGCGCCGATCGCAGGTCCGGCTCCGACACGATCTCGAGCAACGGCGTGCCTGCACGATTGAGGTCGATGCCTGACGAGCTGCCGAAGCCTTCGTGAAATGACTTGCCGGCGTCTTCCTCGAGGTGCGCGCGCGTCACGCCGATGGTCTTGCGCGAGCCGTCCTCCTGGACGATGTCGAGGGTCCCCTTCGCGACGATCGGCAACTCGTACTGGCTGATCTGGTAACCCTTCGGAAGGTCCGGGTAGAAATAGTTCTTGCGCGCGAACACCGACCGGCGCGCGACCGTCGCGCCGATCGCGAGGCCGAAGCGCACGGCCATACGTACCGCATCGTGGTTCAGCACCGGCAGCACGCCGGGATAGCCGAGGTCCACGAGGTTCGCCTGCACGTTCGGCGCCGCGCCGTAAGCAGTTGACGAGGACGAGAAGATCTTCGAGCGCGTGGCGAGCTGCGCGTGGATCTCGAGCCCGATGACGGTTTCCCATTCCATGGCGGCGCTCACGCGTAGGCCGGCGGCAGGCGCCGATGCCAGTCCGTCTCGCTCTGGAAGGCGTGCGCGGCAGCAAGCAGCCGCTCCTCCGCGAAGTGCGGACCGATGATCTGCAAGCCGACCGGCAGCCCGTCCACCAGCCCGCAGGGCACGGACACGGCCGGCAGGCCCGCGAGGTTCGCGCCGATCGTATAGATGTCGTTCAGGTACATCGTGATCGGGTCGTCGGTCTTCGCGCCGATCGCGAACGCGGGCGTCGGTGTCGTCGGGCCCATCAGCACGTCCACGTCGCCGAACGCGCG
>JANNKZ010000045.1:0-3654 GCA_031396515.1 Gammaproteobacteria bacterium | reverse complement strand
GCACGAGCTGCAGTTCACGTTCGATGCCGCGGTCGAGCAGACCGGCGTCGCGCCGCTGCTGCGCCGGCTCGAGCAGCTCGGCATCAACTACCGCGACCTGAATACGCGCGAGAGCTCGCTCGAGGAGATCTTCGTGAGCCTCGTCAGCCGGGGAGCGCGCCCGTGAGCGCGCGGGCGTTCAACCGCCACGGGGTCTGGGCAATCTACCGTTTCGAGATGGCACGCTTCCTGCGCACGCTGCTGCAGAGCGTGCTGACGCCTGTCATCACGACCGCGCTGTTCGTCGTGGTGTTCGGCGCCGCGATCGGCTCGCGCATGTCGGAGGTGGATGGCGTCGCCTACGGCGCATTCATCGTGCCGGGACTCATCATGCTCTCGCTCTTCACCGAGAGCATTTCGAACGCCTCGTTCGGCATCCACTTCCCCAAGTTCACGGGCACGATCTTCGAGATCCTGTCCGCGCCGGTCGCGGCCTGGGAGATCGTGCTCGGCTACGTCGGCGCCGCCGCGACCAAATCGGTGCTGCTCGGGCTTACCATCCTCGCGACCGCGTCGTTCTTCGTCCCGCTCCAGATCCTGCATCCGGTCTGGATGATGACGTTCATGGTGCTGACGGCGGTGACCTTCAGCCTGTTCGGCTTCATCATCGGCATCTGGGCGAAGAACTGGGAGCAGATGCAGCTGATACCGATGCTGGTGGTGACGCCGCTGACCTTCCTCGGCGGCGCGTTCTACTCGATCGACATGCTGCCGCCGGCCTGGCGGACGGTGACGCTCTTCAATCCGGTCGTGTACCTGATCAGCGGATTCCGCTGGAGCTTCTACGGCAAGTCGGACGTCGGCGTGGACCTGAGCCTCGCGATGACGGTCGCCTTCATGCTGCTGTGCCTCGCGGCGATCGGCTGGATCTTCCGCACCGGCTACCGGCTCAAGAACTGATCAGGACTGGCGCGGCCGGCCGCGGCCGGGCGGCAGGAACTCCTGCCAGGCGCGCACCGGCAGCTCGTCGCCGCGCTTGCGCCACAGCGCCTCGATCAGCGCTCGTGCGAGCTGCAGGTCCGTGAAGAGCGGTGTGCCCGTCTCGACCGCGCGGCGGCGGATCAGGTAGCCGTCCGGCCGCCCGTACTCGTCGTACTCGCGCGGCACGTTGACGACAAGGTCGATCTCGCCGGCATCCATCAGCTCCATGGCGCTCTTGCCGTCGCCCGGCTGCTTGGCGACCGCGGTGCAGGGTATGCCGAGCGCAGTGAGCGCCTCGGCCGTGCCGCCGGTCGCGTAAATCGGCAGCTTCAACTGCTCGTGGATCAGGCGCGCCTCGTCGGCGAACCAGTACTTGTCTTCGACCGGCCCGAGCGAGAGCAGCACACCCTTCTTCGGGTAGCGGAACCCCGCCGCATGCAGCGCGTGCAGCAGCGCTTCCTGCAGGTCGCCGCCGATGCAGCCGACCTCGCCGGTACTTGCCATCTCCACGCCGAGCATCGGGTCGACGCCGGCGAGGCGGCCGAACGAGAACATCGGCGCTTTGACGCCGACATGGTCGAGCTCGAGGCTCGCGACCGGGTGCTCGCCGGCGACGCCGAGCATGCGCCGCGTCGCCTCCGCCGCGAAATTGACGCCGGTGACCTTGGAGACGAACGGGAAGCTCCGCGATGCGCGCAGGTTGCACTCGATTACCTTGACCAGGTTGTGCTTGGCCAGGAACTGCACGTTGAACGGCCCGGTGATCGCGAGCGCAGCGGCGAGCTCGGCAGCGATGCGCCGGATACGCCGGATCGTCGCAATGTAGACGCCCTGCGGCGGCAGCACGAGGGTGGCATCGCCGCTGTGGACGCCCGCGTCCTCAATGTGCTCGCTGATCGCCCAGTGCACCAGCTCGCCGCGGTCAGCCACGGCATCGATCTCGATTTCGCGGGCGCGCGTCTCGAACTTCGAGACGACGACCGGATGATCGGGCGACACGCGCTTCGCGCGCGCGAGGATGCGCCCGAGTTCATTTGGCTCGTGCGCAATGCTCATCGCCGCGCCGGAAAGCACGTAGCTCGGGCGCACGAGGACCGGGAAGCCGCCGAGCTCCTCGACGATGCGCTCGGCGGTCGAGGCCTCGGTCACGTGACGCCAGGCCGGCTGGTCGATGCCGAGACGGTCGAGCAGCGCGCTGAACACCTGGCGGTTCTCGGCGCGATCGATGTTCTCCGGGTCGGTGCCGAGGATCCTGACGCCCGCGCGGTGCAGGCGCATTGCCAGGTTGTTCGGCACCTGGCCGCCCATGCTGACGATCAGCCCTTCGGGCTGCTCGCGCTCGTAGATGTCGAGCACGGACTCCAGGCTGATCTCGTCGAAGACCAGCCGGTCGCAGATGTCGTAGTCGGTGCTGACCGTCTCCGGGTTGTAGTTGACCATGATGGTCTCGTATCCGAGCGCCGACAGCGTCTGCACCGCGTTGACGCAGCACCAGTCGAACTCGACGCTGGAGCCGATGCGGTAGACACCCGCGCCGAGCACCATCACCTTGCGGCGCGCGCTCGGCTCCACGTCGTTCGCGGTCGCGTGGTAGGTCGAGTACAGGTAGTTCGTGTCAGCGGGGAATTCCGCCGCCATCGTGTCGATCTGCGAGAAATGCGGGCGGATGCCGTACTCCGCGCGCGCCGCGCGCGCGCTGCCGGACGGCAGCTTCAGGGCGTCGTCGATCGCCTGGTCCGAGAAGCCGAGCCGCTTCGCCTCGCGGAGGAGCGCGGGCTCGAGCGCCGCGCCGGCGGCGCGCAAGCGGCCGAACATTGCGACGACCGGCACCATGCCGTGCAGAAACCACGGGTCGATGTCGGTGATCTCGTGGATGCGCTCGACGGTCATGCCCCGGGCGAGAGCCTGGGCCACGCCGAAGATGCGCCGGGGCGTCGCGTTCCGCAGCTCCTGCTCGAGATCGTCGAATGCAAAGGCGTCGGGGTCGAGTCCCATCACGCCGATGTCCAACATGCGTAGCGCCTTCTGGATCACCTCCGGGAAGGTGCGGCCGATCGCCATGACCTCGCCGACGCTCTTCATCTCGCTGCCGATCTGCTTGACCGCGCCGTGGAACTTGGTCAGGTCCCAGCGCGGCACCTTGCAGACCAGGTAGTCGAGCGCCGGCTCGAAGAAGGCCGTGGTCTTCTTCGTAATGCCGTTCGGGATCTCGGGCAGGTCGTAGCCGAGCGCGATCTTCGCCGCCACATATGCGAGCGGGTAACCGGTCGCCTTGCTCGCAAGCGCGCTCGAACGCGACAGCCGGGCGTTCACCTCGATCACGCGGTATTCGACTGAATCGGGGCTCAGCGCGTACTGGATATTGCATTCGCCGACGATCCCCAGGTGGCGCGCCGTCCGGATGGCGATCGTGCGCAGCATCTGGTGCTCGGCATCGTCCAGCGTTTGCGACGGTGCCACGACGATGGACTCACCCGTATGGATTCCCATCGGGTCGAAGTTCTCCATATTGCAGACGGTGATGCAGTTGTCCGCCGAGTCGCGGACGATTTCGTATTCGATTTCCTTCCAGCCGCGCAGGGATTCTTCGACCAGCACCTGCGGCGCGCCGCCGGCGAATGCCCGGCGCAGCGCAGTCTCGAGATCGGCCTCTGCGTCGACGATGCCGGAGCCCTTGCCGCCCAGCGAGAATCC
>JANNKZ010000031.1:0-8309 GCA_031396515.1 Gammaproteobacteria bacterium | reverse complement strand
GCCTGGGCCGGCGATGCGATGGGCGCCATGCGCGTGCCGACTCTGCACGACGGCATGGGCGTCGTACACACGGAGCAACGCGGCTCCGATACCGTCGTCACGCTGATCCGCAATCACGAGTGCCCGCTCTCCGAGCCGATCCTCGCGCCGGCGCGCTACGACACTTCCATTCCGCCGGGCCAGCGCTTCGCGCCGGGCGGCGGTACGACGACGCTGCAATTCAGCGGACAGCGCTGGTTGAGTGTCGAGCCCTCGCTCGGCGGCACCATCTACAACTGCGCGGGCGGCGAGGCGCCGTGGGGCAGCTGGTTCACTTGCGAAGAAACCTTCACGGATCTCACGGCTTCCGGCGGCCGCCGCCACGGCTACATCTTCGAAGTGCGCCGCGATGCCGCAGCGACGACCGGGAAACCGATCGTGGATATGGGCCGGATGATGCACGAGGCCGTCGCGATCGATCCAGTGACGAAGTACGCGTACCTCACCGAGGACAATCCGCGCTGCTGCTGCCTCTATCGTTTCGTGCCGAACGATCTGAGCGGCACGCCCGGCAGCTACGAGAAAGGCGGTAAGCTCCAGGCCGCGCGTGTCATCGGCCGCCCGAATTCCGACCTGATGACGCCGTCGGTCGGCGACATTCATCGCATCGAGTGGGTGGACATCGACAATCCGGATGCGCATCCCGGCCAGTCACCCGTGCCGTTCGCGGGCCGTCCGGGGCTCGTGGGCGGCCCGTTCCTGAATGCCTGGTCGAAAGGCGCGTTGCTGATGAGCCGGCTCGAAGGCATCTGCCATCACCAGGGCAAGTTCTTCGTCGTGGATACGGCAGCGGGCACCAGCGCCGAGGGTGTGCGTGGCGAAGGCGAGGGCGCCGTCTGGGAATACGATCCGAGCGAGCAGACGCTGCGCACGCTGTTCGTCGCGGGCACCGCGGCCGTCGGCGATAACATCGACAACATCACGCTGAGCCCGCGCGGCGGCATCCTGCTCTGCGAGGACGGCGACATCCTGCTGGACCGTTACGGCCCGGGCACGCGGCTGCTTGGCCTGACGAAAGACGGCGATTCGTTCGCCTTTGCGAAGAACAACGCGCTGCTGACGGATCCGCAGATTCGGGGCGCCGGCAAGCGGATCAGGGCCCGCGATTACCGCGCGCAGGAGTTCGCCGGCGCCTGCTTCGATCCGGCCGGCACGACACTCTTCGTCAATCTCCAATACCCTGGCATCACGTTCGCGATCTGGGGACCGTGGGAGCGCGGCACTTTCTAAAAGGGATGCGACCCCTTTGAACAAAAAAAGCGGCGGTCCCGAAGGACCGCCGCCAGTGGTTCGAACAGTTGCCTGTCCGAAACGGTTGCTTAGAAGCCCACCTTGGCCCGGACGAACACGTAGCGACCGAGGGCGTCGTACGTCTGCGGGAAGGTGTTGCCGTTGCCGGTCGTGCCGACGCTGGCGCTGATCGACGGATTGTCATCCAGGACGTTGTTGATGCCCATGGTGACCGAGGCCTTGTCCGTGATCGCCCAGTTCGCGGCGAGGTCGAAGTAGTTCTCGGCAGCGAGCTCGCGATCGATCCGGTTCTCCGGCAGCGGGTTGTTCGCCGACGTCAGGCCGATCGTCGATCCGTAGTAACGCCAGGTGAGGGACAGATCCAGATCCCACGGCGTCTGCCAGCTCGTCCGGAACCGATGGCGCCACTCCGCCGTCGGAGTGCCCGGCAGCACGTTGCTGCAAACCGAGGAGTAGAACCCGACGCAGTCATACGATTCGATGCCCGGGCCTGGTTCCGTGATCAGATCGTTCAGGTAGGTGCCCGTCATGTTAAAGGCCAGGCTACCGAAGCGTCCTATCTCCAGCCCCGTGTACCCGATATTGACGTCATACCCGGACGTCGATACCGAGCCGATGTTGATGTTGGTATCGACCACGTTGCCCGTGCCAAGCCACAACTGACCGTTCGGGTTTCGGTTGATACGCGAGCAGGCATCGGCATCGTTGTTGGTGTAGCACGCGGCCAGCGTATTCGGCGCGCCGAATGTCGAGATCGTGTTATCGATCTTGATGTCAAAGTAGTCAACCGTGACCGCAAGACCGGGTGCAAAGCGCGGCTGGAACACGACACCGAAGGACTTGGTGTCCGATTCCTCAGGCGACAATTCGGTGTTGCCGCCCTGCAGGAACTGGTACTGACCCGCCGGGCTGTCAAGCGTTGGCGAACCCACTGCGCCGGCAGGCACGCCGGTCGCGATACACTCCGCAGCTGTCGCGTTCGGATCGGGGGCCTGCGCACCGCAAGGATCGCCATCCGCATCGTACAGGTTGAATCCCTGCGAGGTGAACAGCTCGATGATGTTGGCGGCACGAACGGCACGCTGATAGCTGCCACGGAAGCGGACGTCGGAGACCGGCGCCCACTCGAGGCCGGCCTTGTAGGTGTCGGTCTGGACGCCGTCACCATAGTCCGAGTAACGATAGGCAGTGTCGAATGACAGGCTTTCCGCAAACGCCTGATCCTGCGCCAACGGGATGCGGCCTTCGAAGAAGAGTTCCTTGACCAAGGTCGCACCCGTGATGCCAATAGTTGGGCCGCCGGTGCCGGAAAATTGCCCGGCCGAATCCAGCGCGTCGACCTCGTTTTTGACCGTGTCGCGGCGGTATTCGGCGCCGAACACCACCTGCAAGCCGTCGCTCGCCAACGGCAGCTTTACGCCATACGTGCCGAGGTCGCCGGAGATGACGCCGTTGTAAATCTCCTGGTTCAGCCGTCCGATCTGGAGGCCATCAGCCTGCAGGTAGTCAAGCTGCTCCTGGGTGACGCCGTTCGGAATGAATGGATTGTAAGGCACGCAGTTCAGATCCGTGCCGTCGACGACCGAGCGGCAGGTCGGCACGCCGCCGACGTCGATGACGTCAACCGCCCGTTGCAGACGCTCGATCACGAAGAAATTGAGCGTCGACTGGTCAGCCGATGTATTGGAGTACTGGGCCGAAACGTCGTAGCTCCAAGCGTCGTTGATTGCGCCTCGCACACCGCCCACGATGCGGAACGAGGAGTTCGCGAACGAACTTTGTCTTCCGCCGCCCTCGACGTTGCGGCGCAGAATGTAGAACGGGACCGAATCGCCAGCGGCGACCATTTCCGGCGTGCAATTGATCGTCTCCAGCGATCCCTGCGGCAGCAGCGGGTTGTCGCAGTTGATCGTTCCCGTGTCGCCGAAGTTTCCACCCGGGGCCGTCTGCGCGACCGACTCGTAATCCGTGAACATCAGCTGGGTGTACACATCTGCGTGTTCACCGAACTCGTAGTGACCCATCGCGCCGAGGCTGTAGCGACGTTCCGGGCGCTGATAGTGGTTCAGCGGACCGAAGTTGTACAGGTCCGCTGCGGTGGCCGGACGGAAGGTATTCGCGTCGTTGGCCGTGAGCGTGCCATAGAAATCAGGATTCGCAATGGCACTGCAGGCTGGGCTGGTCGGGTCTGCGCAATCCGGATCCGCCGGATCCGGTATTGTCGGAGGAGCGAAATTCGTGAACGAACCACCAGCACTGGTGCCGGATCCGCCGCAGGCAAAAGACGTCGTCGGGTTCGCAGCGAGAGAACAGGCCGAGTAGTCGCGATCACCCTGCATGACCTGATCGCTGTCGAACAGGGTCGCGTAGGCCGTGATGTTGCCTCGGCCGTCGCCGCTGTTCACGCCCATCATGATCGAGATTTCCTTGCCCTCACCGTCGGTCACGGTGTCGTCGGGCAGGGAATACTGGTCGGGGTTCAGCGCTGCCTTCGCGGCGATGACGTCGCGCAGCTTGACTGCGCCCGGACCGCGGAAGTCGTTCTCGTGCCAGTAGAAGTTGTACTGGCTGGTGATCTCGACGCCCTCGAAGTCCTTCTTCATGATGAAGTTGACGACGCCGGCCACGGCATCCGAGCCGTAGATCGCGGAGGCGCCGCCCGTCAGCACGTCGACCCTCTCGACCATCTGCGTCGGGATCTGGTTGATGTCCGCCGCCGAGTTCGTCACGCCGCCGTACGGCATGCGCCGTCCGTCGACGAGCACCAGCGTGCGCGCGGAGCCGAGGCCGCGCAGGTTCAGCGTCGCTGTACCCGTTGAGCCGTTGGCGACCGTCACGTTCTGCGCCGCGAAGGCCTGCGGCAGCTGGTTCACGAGGTCTTCGATACGCGTGACGCCCTGCGTCAGCACGTCCGCCGCCGTAACCTGCGTTACGGGGGTGGTGGATTCGAGGTTCGCGGACCTGATGCGCGAACCCGTTACCACGATCTCTCCCAGGTTTTCCTGCGCTAGCGCAGGCGCCGCAGCTCCGGCCGCCGTCACAGCGCTCATAATCAGCGCTCGACGGACCGCCGCTGCGACCCGATTGTTGCGTTCCATTGTCTAAATCCTCCCGCGTACGGCCAAATGGCCGTTCCGCTCGTTGAGTAGGTCGGTACGACCCAAACGTCTCCGTGGCCAGTCCGGTGTTGCAAACCGGCAACAATGGTCAGCCACCAAGACCTTGTTGCCTGTTCGGAACTTACGACGGGTACCGTCAGAAAAACCGGCACTTGGCAAACGATCCCGGCCGTTCGCAAGTTTTGCGGAACGAACAGCCGCCGCACCGCATCTCATGTTGTAGAAAGCCAACGGCCATGGCAGGGCAGGCGCGACATGGCAGAAAAAGGCACTTGCAGGGTGCGGGCGCTCATCGTCGACGACGAGGAACTCAGTCGGCGGATGTTGCGTTCATTGCTGGCGGCAGATCACGACGTCGAGGTGATCGGCGAAGCGGCGTCCGCGACCGAAGCCAAACGCAAGATCTCCGAACAGCAGCCTGACCTCGTCTTCATGGACATCGAGATGCCGGGCGGCAGCGGCATGGACGTCCTGAACGCGCTCGACGATCCGCTGCCCTACGTCATCTTCGTCACCGCGCACCCGGAATTTGCGCTGCCCGCGTTCGAAGCGGCGGCGATGGACTACCTCGTCAAGCCGGTGCAGCGTCCGCGTTTCACCGGCAGCATCCTGCGCGCCAAGCGCCGCATCGCCGAACGGCGCGTCGCCGGGCTCGCCATGCAGATCGCAGGCGCCGTCTCGATGAACGGCGACCGGACCTCATCTCCGGGCGCGCCGTCGACCTCGACTGCGCCGGCGACCCAGTACGCCGACCAGATGACGATCCGCATCCGCCGGCGGATGTTCGCGCTCGAGGTCAACGACATCTCCTGGATCCAGGGCGCGAGCCAGTACAGCCGCGTGCACACGAAGAGCGGCGAGTACTTGCTCTCGCGCACGCTGGCCTCGCTCGAATGCGAGCTCGACCCGAGGAAATTCTTCCGCATCCACCGCTCGGCGATCGTGAACGCGGCGCATGTGCGCGAGGTTCGCTCGAGCGGCGACGGCCGCTACAACATCTACCTGCACGGCGGGCAGTCGCTGCCCATGGGGCGCGCCCGCCGTGAGATCCTGGAAAAGCTCCTGAGCGGCATCGGCAGCAAGGACAACTGATTGTGGCACGTGCCCCGGCGTCGGTGATCGGCGGCGTGGACGAGGCGGAACCTGTTGCCCGCATGGTGAAGCCCGCGTACACCACCGCCGCGCCCGCGAGTATCGACGTCGAGAGGCTGATTGGCACCCAGACCACACGCTGGTGGGCGCTCGGCGGGAGCTGGCTCGCGGTCGCCTTTTCGGTCGGGTTCGGGCTCTACGTCAACTTCGAAGCGCAGGGCCAGGAAACCTCGCTCTTCTCCGCGCTGATGGCGACGCTGCCGCACTATCTCGTCTGGACCCTCGCGACTCCCGCGCTCTACCGTTCCCTGCACAAGTCGATCGAAGGCGAGCGGCGATGGCTGTGGCTGACGCGGCTGGCCGCCTGGAGCGTCGTGGCGCTCGTGGGTTCCACCGTGATGTCCTTCACGAGCTACGTGGTGCGTCACGATATCTCGGCCGGCCTGGACGAGTTCATCAAGCTTTACGTGCTGCCGCCGGTCGGTCCGCCCTTCCACGCGATGAACCTGAGCATCCTCGCGCTCGCGCTGGTCGCCTGTGCGACGGTGCGGGCGTTGCGCTTGCGCGATCGCCATCAGTGGGAGGCGGCGCAGGCGGAACTGCGGGGCGCGCGCCTTGAGGCGCAGCTCGCGGATGCGCGGCTCGAGACGCTACAGGCGCAGATCCATCCGCACTTCGTGCTGAACAGCCTGAACGCGATTGCCGGCCTGGTGCAGGTCGGCGAGCGCGACCGGGCATTCGACGCGATCGGCAAGCTCGGCGAACTGCTGCAGCTGGCGCTGCGGACCGGCACCGGCATCAACCTGACGCTGGGCGAGGAAGTGGATTTCCTGCAGCGCTACCTGAAACTTTGCGAACTGCGCTTCGATGCGCGCTTCAGTTACTGCATCTCCGTGCCGGATGCTTTGCGCAGCCGGCGCATGCCTGCGCTGATCGTGCAGCCGCTGATCGAGAACGCCGTGCGACACGGGACGCAGCTGCACAAGCCGTTGATGGTGGACGTGCGCGCGTACGAGCAAGACGGGGCGCTGGTGATCGAAGTCGAGGATGACGGCCGCGGCATTTCGCCGGAGAGCGCGCGGACGCTCGTTCGAGGGCATGGCCTGGCGAATGTCGCGGAGCGGTTGCGGCTCTACTTCGGCGACGCCAGCGAGCTCAAGCTCGAAGGGCGTGCCGGCGGCGGCACGCTCGCCCGGATCGTCTGCCGGGCGCCCTAAAAGGGCTGCGACCCCTCTACTTCTTGCGGCCTTCGAGGAAGTAGAAGACCAGGTTCGCGACGCCCACCGCGGCCGGGATCAGGCCGAACAACGCGACGTCCTCGTCCGCGACTGCCCGCAGCGCGAAATAGAGCACGATGCCGATCAGCAGGCTGGTCACGCCGCCGCGCAATCCCGACGACCTCTTGCCATTCTCGGGTTCGACGGGATCGGCCGGCAGTTCCATGCCTTTCTCGATTGCCGCCAGCCGCTCGCGGTGGCGCAGCTCCGCGCGCTGGGTCTTCTCCCGGTGCGACGCGATGATCGCGACGATCGCAATCGCCACCCCAAGCGCGATGCTGAGGATCGGGATCATCAGCACCATATAACCTTGTTCCATGTCCGTACTCCCGTAGTCGTCAGAATCCAACCAGCTGGCGGAGCGCCCGCCAGAGCGGCTCCAGTTCCGCGCTCAGCGCACGGGCCACGAGCAGTGCGGTAATGGCGACCGCGACGCCTTCCAGCGTACGGGAACCATCGCCTGCCGGGCCTCTTGAACTGTTCACACTGTCTGATACGCGGGCTGGCCGGGCAAGGTTTCGCCGCCGCGCGATAAAATCTCTGAAACCTGCCACGCTCCCGCCGCGTATCAACCGGGGAGATGACTCAACCCGCATGCCGGCCGACGACGCGATCGTCCAGTTGATCCAGGCCGGCCGGGCGGAAGAGGCCTTCGAACGGCTGGTGCCGGGCTATCGGCGGCGCGTATTCGGGCTCGCTTACAGCGTGCTGCGCGACCGGGCCGCCGCCGAGGACCTCGCCCAGGAGGTATTCGTGAAGCTGTGGCAGGCGCTTCCCCGGTACGACGGCCGTGCCAAGCTCTCGACCTGGATCTATGCGATCACGCGCAATGCCGCGATCTCGGCGCTGCGCAGCCGGCGCCGCTCGGTGTCGATGTCCGACCCCGCCGTATTCGAGGAAGCCGAAAGCCGCGAAGCCGCCCCCGACACGGCCGACGACGCCGCCGCGCTCTGGCGCGAGGTGAATGCGCTTCCCGACCAGCAGCGCCAGGCGGTCACTCTCTATTATCAGGAGGAGCGATCGGTGGAAGAGGTCGCGGAAATGATGGGCATGCCGCTCAATACCGTGAAGACCCACCTGCATCGCGCGCGTGCCAGCCTTGCGGCCGCACTCGGAAAGATCGGACAGGAGGTCGCGTGAACAGCGACGACGATCAGCTCGACGCGCGATTGCGCGGCCTCATCGGCACGCTCGACGCGCGCGCGGGTTTCGAGTCGCGCGTGATGGAGCGGGTCGACGCGCTCGCAACGCGGGCCGACAACCGCGAAGACCTGCGCGCGCAGTTCGAGCGCCGGCGCGATTGGCTGCGCCGCCGCCTCGCGCGCGAGGCCTGGACCAACGGCCTGATGATCGCCGGCATCGGCGCCGCCGCCGGCGCGCTGGTCTGGCGGTTCGCGCCCGAGATCCGGCACTGGTGGCTGATCGGCGATCCGGCGGCCGCCCTCGATCCGCTACAGCTCGGCGGATTTTCCTACCTCGTGCTGTTCGGCATCCTCTGGCCGCTGCTGCGCAACCTGCCGCTCCTGCGCGA
>JANNKZ010000019.1:0-2083 GCA_031396515.1 Gammaproteobacteria bacterium | reverse complement strand
ACGTTCCGGCCCGATTCGTCCATCAGGCTCACGTGCACGTGCAGGCTGCAGCCGGCGCCATCGGAGAACGGCTTCGCCATGAAGCTCGCAGCCATTCCGTGGCGCTTGGCGATTGCTTTCACCGCGCGCTTCAAGAGCACTGCGTGGTCGGCCGCCAGTTCCGCGCTCGCGACGTGGTGCAGGTTCACCTCGAGCTGGCCGGGCGAGAATTCCTTGAGCGTCGCGCCGACCGGAATGTTCTGGGCCTTGCAGGTCGCGTACAACTCGGCCAGGAAGGGATCGACGTCCTCGACGTCCTCCATCGCGCCGTATTGCGGGCCGTCCTGGTCACGGCGCGTGCCGGGAATGCGCCCGCGCTTGGGCGTCGGTCGGTCGCTGTCGGCTTCGAGCAGGTAGAACTCGAGCTCGGTCGCCGCGACTGCGGTCAGTCCCATCTTCTGCAGCGGTTTCATCGCGTGGCGCAGCACCTGCCTCGGATCCGCGAAAAACGGATCGCCGGCGGCGGTTGCCATCGACAGCAGCAGCTGTGCGGTCGGTACCTGGGCCCAGGGCACGGGCGCGAGCGAGCCCGGTACCACGGTCGAGATCGCGTCCGGATCGCCGTCGCGTCCGCCGTTGTCGATGCGCTCGAAAGTCGCGCCCTTGGCGTCGAGCACCACCGTCGCGCCGCAGAAATTGAGCCCGGAGCCGAAGGGCTTCGCGAACTCGTCGGCGACCACGCGCTTGCCGCGCAGGATGCCGAGCATGTCGGGCTGCAGCAGTTCGAGGAACTGCGTATCCGGATATTTCTTCAGGAACTCCTTGAGTTCATCCGGCAGGCGTTTCTTTTTCGGGTTCATGGTCATTTCCCCGCGGGTAGGGCGGCGCGGGCGCTGCGCCACGCGATCGCCGCCTTGGCGCCGTCCCGTTTCAGGATGGCGTTGAATTCCTTCGACTCCGCCGTCTCGGAGGTCTCGATCTGCACGTCGATTTCGAGCGCGAGCGCAAGCGCGGCGCGAAAGCCCGAGGCGTCGAGGCCGCGGTTGATCGCCTGCTTGGTAAGTTTCACCGCATGCGTGTCGTTGGCCGCGATGCGCTTGCCGAGCGCGATCGCCTCGTCGAAGAGCGCCGCCGCCGGCACGACGCGATTGACGAGCCCCATCGCCTGCACATCCGTGGCGCTGACGCGATCGTCCGCCGACAGCAGCAGGTAGCGCGCCTGCTTGGGGCCCGCAAGCCAGGGCAGGATCATCGTCACGATGCCGCTGCCGAACTTCACCTCGGGCATGCCGAAGCAACAGTCGTCGGAAGCGAGCGTCAGGTCGCAGGCGCAAGCGAGCTCCATCGCGCTGCCGAGGCAGTAGCCGTGCACGGCCGCGATCGTGACCTTCGGGCTGTCCCAGAATCGCATGATGATGCGGAAGTCGTTCTCGAGCGCGCGGCGCACCTCGGCCGAGTCCGGGCGGCCTTCGCCGACGCCCATGTCGAGGTCGAAGCCCGCCGAGAACGCGCGGCCCGCGCCCACCACCACGATTGCGCGCACCGATTCGTCTGCTTCCGCCGCGTCGAGCGCGCGATCGAGGGCGGCGATCACCGCGCCGTTGATCGCGTTCAGCTTGTCGGGGCGGTTGAGCGTCAGCACTGCGAGGCCGTCGCGATGCGCGCTCAACACCAGGTCGTCGGGCACGATCAGCCGTCCTTCAACCGGAACCACGCAGACTTGGTCTGCGTGTATGCCTTGTAGCTGTCGAGGCACTTGTCGCGCGCATTGCCCGACTGCTTGTAGCCGCCGAAGGGTTGGGTCATGTCGCCCTCGTCAAAGGAATTGATCCAGATGATGCCGGCCTCGATGCCCTTGACCAGCCGGAAGGCCTTGTCGAGGTCGCTGGTCCAGACGCCGGCCGCGAGGCCGTAGATCGTGTCGTTCGCGATCTTGATCGCCTCGTCCACGCCGTTGAACGGGATCACCGAGGCGACCGGCCCGAAGATCTCCTGGCGCGCGATCGACATGCTGTTCTTCACGCCGGTGAAGAGCGTCGGGCAGACATAGGCGCCCTCGCCGAGGTCTTTCGGCGCGCCGCCGCCGAAGCGCAGCTTCGCGCCT
>JANNKZ010000010.1:0-8339 GCA_031396515.1 Gammaproteobacteria bacterium | reverse complement strand
CACTTCGCGGACGAGCGGCACGGGGCTCGGCCTGTACATCGCCCGCGAGCTCGCCGGCTGCAATCGCGCGTTGCTCGTTTTCGAGCCGCGTACCGGCGGTGGCAGCATCTTCCGCATCGTGTTCGCCGACCCGCAGCGCTGGGAGCAGACCTAGGCGATGGCGAATCCCCGCGCACTGATTGTCGACGACGAGCCGGATCTCTGCGAACTGCTGTCGCTGACGCTGGCGCGCATGAACGTGGATTCGAGCGCAGTGCACGACCTCACGGCCGCGCGTGCGGAACTCCAGGGTCGCCAGAGTTTTGCACTCTGCCTGACGGACCTGCGCCTGCCCGACGGCGACGGCCTGGAACTGGTCGAATGGATCCAGACGCATGCGCCGGAGCTGCCGGTCGCGGTGATCACGGCCCACGGCCACGTCGAGGCCGCGGTGCGGGCCCTGAAGCTCGGCGCTTTCGACTTCGTCTCGAAGCCGCTCGACGTGCCGGACCTGCGCAAGCTCGTCAACCAGGCGCTCAAGCTGTCGAACGACCGCCGGCCGGGCGACGATCATCGCCGCCTGCTCGGCGATTCCGAGCCGATGCAGAAACTCCGTGTCCTGATCGGCCGCGTGGCGCGCAGCCAGGCGCCCGTGCACATCACCGGCGAATCCGGCACCGGCAAGGAACTGGTCGCGCGCCTGATCCACGAGAGCGGACCGCGCAAGGACGAGCCGTTCGTGCCGGTTTCCTGCGGCGCGATTCCCTCGGAACTGATGGAGAGCGAGCTGTTTGGCCACCGCAAGGGCAGCTTCACCGGCGCCGTCGCCGATAAGCCGGGCCTGGTGCAGGCGGCCGAGGGCGGCACGCTTTTTCTCGACGAGGTCGCCGACCTCCCGTTCCCGATGCAGGTAAAGCTGCTGCGCCTGATCCAGGAAAAGGCCGCGCGCCCGGTCGGCGAGCAGCACGAGCAGCCGGTGGACGTCCGCATCCTCTCGGCGACCCATCGCGATCTCGGCGAACTGGTCGCGGCTGGCCGCTTCCGCGAGGACCTCTACTACCGCATCAACGTCATCGAGTTGCGCGTGCCGGCGCTGCGCGAGCGGCTGACCGACGTGCCCGAGCTCGTTTCCGCAATCACCAACCGTTTTGCGACCCGCATGAGCATGGCGCCGCCCGCGATTTCGGACGAGGCGATGGAGATGCTCGCGACCCACGACTACCCAGGCAACGTGCGCGAGCTCGAAAACGTCATCGAGCGGGCGCTCACGCTCTGCGACGGCGGCACCATCCGGCCGGACGACATCGAGCTACGTGGCTCGCCCTCGCAGTTCGAGGAGACCGTGCCGCCGCACCGCCCCGGCACCCTGCCCGACCGGCTCGAGGACATCGAGCGCGCCTCGATCGTCCGGGCACTGGAAGAGGCGCGCTACAACAAGACCGCGGCCGCCCGGGCTCTCGGCATCAGCTTCCGGGCGCTGCGCTACCGCATCAAGAAACTGGGCATCGAGTGACCCGGCACTGACACATCGCGTCACTTCCTGACGCGTCGCGTCAGCCCTAGCGTCGCGGAAATCCGACAGGCCCCCGCCCTTGGACCGAAAAATACTGATAAGTCCGTCACTTACAAGCCCCGCCCGGCTTGGCATGATCCTTGCTGTATCTAGCTTGCATCGGCGCATGAGCGCCGCCCTTTAGTTGATAACAGAGGTAACTGAAATGAAGGCTATCCAGAAGGGCTTCACGCTCATCGAATTGATGATCGTGGTGGCCATTATCGGCATCCTGGCCGCGATCGCGATCCCGGCTTATCAGGATTACACGATCCGTTCGCAGGTCACGGAAGGCATGACGCTCGCCGGCGACCTCAAGGCGTCGATTGCCGAGTTCACGGCGCAGACCGGCGAATGGCCGGTGGACCTGATCGAAGCGGGCCTGGGCTCCACGGCGGTCGGTACCGAAAAGACGGGTCGTTACGTGTCCGGTGTCAACGTGTCGAACGGCACGATCATCATCACGTACGGCAAGGACGCCAACCAGGCGATCCAGGGGCTGACACTGGCTTTCCAGCCGTTGTCGAACGATAACCAGGACATCGTCTGGCGGTGTGGCGATTCCGACCAACCGACCGATACGATCCTTACCGCGACGCCCACGAGCGCGTTGGACTCGGACGATTCCGACACGGACACTACGCTCGCCGACAAGTACATGCCGTCTTCGTGCCGTGCCGGTTACGGTGGCGCATAAGACTGCTCTCGTAGTTGCTTGAGTACCATTGGTACGCGCAAGGCCCCTGACAACAGGGGCCTTGCTTTTTTCGGCGTCCGGAATCAAGAGTCGACCTTGGTGAAACGCCTTTCTCCGCGCTTCTCGGATGCCGCCATCGGTCTGACACTTGCCTTGCTGCTCGGCGCCGGGTTTCTTGTCCTCTGCGTCTGGTGGACCCTCGCCGACCTGATTCAGGCGATCTCGGGCGATCTCGTCACCTCATCGATGGTGCGGGATCAGGTCGTGGGGCCCGTGCTGGGCGCGCGCCTCGTCTGGTTCGCGGTGGCTCTGATGGTGATTCATCTGTCGCTGGGGCTGACCGCTTTCGGGCTCGCCCGCATGACCGTTACCGCTGCGCCGCGATTCGCCGCCGGCAGATCTGTCTTGCTGGTCCTGCTCTGGTTCATCTTACTTGTGGCCATCGCACTGACAGCGAACACGCACTGGTATCCCGCATCGCGCTTTTCGCCGGAGATTTCCTGGCTCCAATCGAGCTGGCATGGCGTGCAGCCGATTCATGGCGCGCTCTCGGTCGTCGCGCTGCTGGTGATCGTTCTGGCGACGCGTGTCTTCCTGCGACGGCAGCCGGGCCGGCTCCGCGCAGTTCTGCTGGTGTCTACTGGCGTCCTGCTGTTCCTGATCGCCGGCTTGCTGTCCCCGGGAATGCCGTTCGCTGCGCGACCGGCACCGGCCTACGCGTCCCCGCATGTCGTGTTCATTGGCCTCGATTCCCTGCGCAACGACCTGGCGGACGCGCGCGCGGACCAGCGGCTGACGCCGAATGTCGACGCGTTCCTGCAGGGTGCGCATCGGTTCAGCGACACGACCAGCCCGCTCGCGCGGACCTTTCCAGCACTGGTCTCGCTGCTGACCGGGCGTCATCCGGTGACGAGCCATGCCAGATTCAACCTGATGCCGCGCGATCTCGTGGAGGAAGGCGACACCCTGGGAGATGTAATGCAGGCGCGTGGCTATCACACGGTGTTTGCGACCGACGAAGTGCGATTTGCGAATTTCGACGAGTCCTACGGCTTCGACCAGCTCATCACGCCGCCGGTCGGCGCATCGGATTTCCTGCTCGGACAAGCCGGGGACTTGCCGCTGGTCAATTTGCTCTCGCCGGCCCGCCTCGCCGCCTGGCTATTTCCGAGCAGTCACGCCAATCGCGCCGCGGCGCTCACCTACCGGCCCGCCGGTTTTCTGAACAAGCTCGATCGCGAGTTCAGTCTGGGCCAGCCGGCGTTCCTGTTTGTCCACCTGACGCTGGCGCACTGGCCCTATAACTGGGCCGGCTTGCCCGAGCCGTCCACGCCGCCGGCGTATCGGGCCGCCTACCATCGCGCGGTCACGGCAGTGGATCTTCAATTCAGCGAAGTGATGCGTCTGCTGGAACGCAAGGGCATCCTCGAAAATGCCATCGTGATCGTGCTGTCGGATCATGGTGATGCGCTCGGTTGGCCGACGGACTCGATGCTGCGCAAGACCGGCACGCCCATCGAGATCTGGGATTCCCTGTGGGGGCACGGCACGAGCGTCATGAGCCCGCACCAATACGGCGTACTGCTGGCGATGCGCGGCTACGGACGCGCGCAACTGCCAGGCATACCGGCCGCACACGCGTGGCCCGTGTCGCTTGAAGACGTTCGCCCAACGGTGCAGGAACTCGCAACCGGTTCCGCGCCGGAGAAGGTCGATGGCATTTCGCTCGTGCCTTTCCTGCGCGATCCCGAGGCTGCATCATCCCTGGATACCCGCATCCGTTTTACTGAAACGGATTTCAGCACGCCCATGGTGCTGGCGGGCCAATACGACCCTTTGGGCGTGATGCAGGAAGGCGCCGCCTACTACGAAATCGTGCCGGAGACCGGTTGGGTGCAATTGCGCCCGAATCGGATTCCGGAGCTGATTGGCCAGAAACAGCGTGCGGCTATCTCGAGGAACTCTCTGCTCGCGGCCATCCCGAGCCGGACGGACGATTCAGTGACTTACCTGTTCACGGATCGTCGGTCGCCGCTCCCACGACGCCTCCCAGGCCGCCCAGACCCCTTGGCCGAGCCCGAGGCCGCTCGGTTATGGGACGCCCTGCACGCACGCTTTCCGGGCGAACTGGCGGACATTGCCGACTTGCCGTGAATGTGACCCGGGTCAACCGGCGGATTGCCCCGTTATGGGAGCATCAACGGCGATTTAACAATTGCTGCCGCCCGCCGGTGGGGTACATTATTCCGGGTTCGGGGCTGCCGTTCACAGGGATGGATTGACCGGATGAACGACAACGCGACCGCGTCGGCGGGTTCGGTCAGGGCGGTGCTTACCGGCCTGCCGCAACGCCTCGTACTCGACGGGCTCATCAATGAGTCCGCGATGCTCGACGCCATCGCCAGTTCGCGCGAGCGCAAGACCCACCTCGTCAGCTGGCTCGTGTCCCACGATATGGCCGCCGCGCGGGACATCGCGGTCGCCGCCTCCCAGGAATTCGGCGTACCGCTGCTCGACCTCGATTCGGTCAACGTCGACCTCGAAACAGTGCGTATCGTCAGCGACAAGCTGCTCGCGAAGCACCGCATCCTGCCGCTGGTCAAGCGCGGCAAGCGCCTGCATGTCGCCCTGTCGGACCCGACCAGCCTGCACGCAGTCGATGAGATCAAGTTCCAGACCGGCCTCGCGATCGAAGCGGTCGTGGTCGAGGACGACAAGCTCCAGCGCGCCGTGCAGAAGGCCATCGAGCAGGTCGACACCTCGATGCCGCAACTCGGCGAGAGCGACTTCGACCTCGAGAACCTGGATATCACGTCCGACGAGGAAAGGGCCGCCGACACCGACGCCCGCGACGACGTCGAAGACGCGCCGATTGTCCGCTTCGTCAACAAGATCATGCTGGACGCGATCCGGAAGAACGCGTCCGACATCCACTTCGAGCCGTACGAGAAGTATTACCGCATTCGCCTGCGCATCGACGGCGTGCTGCGCGAGATCGCCCAGCCGCCGGTGCAGCTCGCCACCAAGCTCGCCGCGCGCCTGAAAGTCATGTCGCGGCTCGACATCGCGGAACGGCGCGTGCCGCAGGACGGCCGCATCAAGATGCGGCTCTCCAAGAACCGCTCGATCGACTTTCGCGTCTCGAGCTGCCCGACGCTGTTCGGCGAGAAGATCGTGCTGCGTATCCTCGATGCCAGCACCGCGATGATGGGCATCGACGCGCTCGGCTACGAGGGCTTCCAGAAAGACCTTTACATGAAGACCCTGGCGCGGCCGCAGGGCATGATCCTCGTCACCGGCCCGACCGGCAGCGGCAAGACCGTGTCGCTCTACACCGGCCTTGCGATCCTGAACGTCGAGGACACGAACATCTCGACCGCCGAGGATCCCGCTGAAATCGTGTTGCCGGGGGTGAACCAGGTGAACGTGAATCCGAAGGTCGGACTTACTTGTGCTTCGGCGCTCCGCGCCTTCCTGCGCCAGGACCCGGACGTCATCATGGTCGGCGAGGTACGCGACCTCGAGACCGCGGAGATCGCGATCAAGGCGGCGCAGACGGGCCACCTCGTGCTCTCCACGCTGCACACGAACGACGCGCCGCAGACGCTCACCCGCC
Source organism: Gammaproteobacteria bacterium (assembly GCA_031396515.1). Lineage (GTDB taxonomy): Bacteria > Pseudomonadota > Gammaproteobacteria > Steroidobacterales > Steroidobacteraceae > SCUD01. The sequence goes on along the minus strand of JANNKZ010000010.1, from coordinate 2,495 downwards.
TGGTGGACATGGGCGTCAAGCCCTATGCCATCGCCACCTCGGTCTCGCTGATCATCGCGCAGCGCCTTGCACGGCGGCTGTGCCCAAACTGCAAGGCCCTGCTCGACCTGCCGGCCGATGCGCTGTTGCGCGAGGGCTTCACCGAAGAACAGGTCCGGATGCCCGACTTCAAGCTGTACAAGCCGGTCGGCTGCGGCCAGTGCACCGACGGCTACAAGGGGCGCGTCGGCCTGTACGAAGTGCTGCCGGTCACCGAAGCCATCGGACGCATCATCCTGGAGGGGGGCAGCGCCCCCCACATCCGGGACCAGGCCCGCAAGGACGGGGTCTGGGACCTGCGTACTGCGGGCCTCAAGAAGGTCATGGACGGGCTGAGCAGCCTCGAAGAAGTCAACCGCGTCACAGTTGAATGATCGGGCCGGACGCTAAAATCCAAGGCTAAGGGTAGAGGACGACCGAAACCATGCCTCCAGTTGCCGCCATCGTTAAAGACACCCCCTTCAATTGGGAGGGTAAGGACCGTAAGGGCAACAAGGTCCGCGGCAAGACGCTCGCGGTCAACGAACAGGCCGTGCGCTCGGAGCTGCGCCGCCAGAATATCGTCGCGACCAAGGTCAGCAAGCAGCGGAACCTGTTCAGTGCGGGCGGCAAGATCAATCCGCTGGACATCGCGATCTTCAGCCGGCAGCTCGCGACCATGCTGGCGGCCGGCATCCCGCTGGTGCAAGCTTTCGAGATCGTCGGTGTCGGCCACGAAAAGCCGGCGATGCAGAAGCTGATCCTCGACATCAAGGTTGGGGTCGAGGGCGGCAGTTCGCTGCACGAATCGCTCGCCAAGCACCCGATCTATTTCGACGAGCTGTACGTCAACCTGGTCGAAGCCGGCGAGCAGGCGGGCGCGCTTGAGTCGCTGCTCGACAAGGTCGCGACCTACAAGGAAAAGACCGAGGCCCTCAAGAAGAAGATCAAGAAGGCGTTGTTCTACCCAGCCGCGGTGCTCGCGGTCGCGGTCATCGTGACGCTGATCCTGCTGCTGTTCGTGATCCCGCAGTTCGAGTCGCTGTTCAAGGGCTTCGGCGCGGACCTGCCGGCCTTCACCCGCATGGTCATCGACATGTCGAAGTTCGTGCAGAATCAGGGCTGGTGGATGGGCCTGCTCGCGGCCGGCGGATTCGTCACCTTCTTCTACTTCAAGAAACGGTCGCGGGCGCTGCGGCATGTTCTCGACCGACTGTCGCTCAAGATCCCAATCATCGGGCCGATCCTGGTCAAGGCCGCAATCGCGCGCTACGCGCGCACGTTGTCCACGATGTTCTCGGCGGGCGTGCCGCTGGTCGAGGCGATGGAATCGGTCGCGGGCGCGACCGGCAACATCGTCTACGAGACCGCGGTCATGCGCATGCGCGACGAAGTCGCGACCGGCCAGCGCCTGCAGCGTGCAATGGAGAACACCGGCCTGTTCCCGAACATGGTCGTGCAGATGATCGCGGTCGGCGAAGAGTCGGGATCGCTCGACGCGATGTCGGCGAAAGTCGCCGACTTCTACGAACTCGAGGTGGACACGGCGGTGGACGGCCTTTCCAGCCTGCTCGAGCCGCTGATCATGGCGATCCTCGGCGTGCTGGTTGGCGGCCTCGTCATCGCCATGTACCTGCCGATCTTCAAGCTGGGCGCCGTGATCTGATCGAGCCGTCGCCCGTGTCGCTGCTCGCGGCCACTCCCTGGGCCTACTTGACCTTGGCCGCGGTGTTCGGCCTCGTCGTCGGCAGCTTCCTGAACGTCGTCATCCACCGCCTCCCGATCGTGCTGGAGCGGCAGTGGCGCGCCCAGGCGGCCGAAGTCGAGGGTCGCCCGGCGCGCGCCGCCGGCGAGCGCTACAACCTCGTCCATCCGCGCTCGCGCTGTCCCACCTGCAATGCCCAGATCCGCGCGATCCACAACCTGCCGGTGCTGTCCTGGCTGATCCTGCGCGGGCGCTGCGCCGCCTGCCGCGCGCCGATCTCGATGCGTTACCCGCTGGTCGAGCTCGCGACCGGTGCGGCTTTCGCCGCCGTCGCCTGGCATTTCGGCTTGGGGCTGCAGGCCGCGCTCGGACTCGTGTTCACGGCCTACCTGATCGCGCTCACCGGCATCGACGTCGACAAGCAGCTCTTGCCAGACGTGCTGACGCTGCCGCTGTTGTGGATCGGCCTCATCGCGAGCGTCTGGCCCGGTGCGGCCGGCGCCCAGGCGCCGCCGGCGACGGCCTTCGATGCGATCACCGGCGCCGCCATCGGTTACCTGTTCCTGTGGCTCGTGTACCAGCTTTTTCGGCTGCTGACCGGCAAAGAAGGGATGGGCTACGGGGACTTCAAGCTGTTTGGCGCCATCGGCGCGTGGCTCGGCTGGCAGATGCTGCCGCTCGTGCTGCTGCTCGCGGCCGTCGTCGGTGCGGTGGTCGGCGTCCTGCTGATCGCGCTCCGCCGCCACGGGCGCGGCGTGCCGATTCCCTTCGG
>JANNKZ010000002.1:0-9382 GCA_031396515.1 Gammaproteobacteria bacterium | reverse complement strand
GACTTCGCGGCGCAGCCCCGCCATCAGCTCGAGTTCCGGCGTGCTGAGTGCGGCGGGCAGGAAATCGTAGGCACCGCTCATGAAGAAAGTGCCGTCTTTCGTCGAGGCCGCGTACTTGAAACCGTCCCAGGAACCGATCTGCGCGACATCGGTGAATTTCAGGCCCAGCCGTCGATGCGCGTAGTCGAGCACGGTCTCGTGCGGATAGCGGACGAAGTCATTGCTCTGGATCTCCGGCTGCGGTTCGCCGGTCAGGATCTCGGAATAGCCCGGATAGGAGAACCACTGGTTGTTCCGAACGGTGACCTTGCTGCCGATGGCCGGGTTGCCGAGCACCATGCCGGCAGGCACCAGCGTCTTCCAGAAGAACGGCATCAGCGCCTCCCGCCGCTCGCCGGCCGTTTCGCGCCAGTAACGCTTGCGGGTCACTTCCATGTCGTAGATGCCGGATTCGGTTTCCGGCGCGTTCGCGATCACGGGGTCCATGCCGGCGAACAGTTCCTGCACGCGCACGCCGTCGAGCGTCAGCAGGATGACGTGTCGTTCGTCCGGTGGCGCCGCGGCGGCGCACGCAGAGAAGCAAAGGAGGGCGAGGGCGAAAAGGGTGCTCGGCATGCCGTTCAGTTTACGCCGCTGATCTCGATAAAGTACTGGAAGTCGGGCCGAGCATCGCCGCGCCAGTCGAGCACGCGAACGTAAAACGTCGCGGCGCCATTCACCTGGACCCGCAGCAGGGAATCGAGCCCGTTTTCGTCGTCATTCATGCAGGTTGACGTGAATCCCGGCGGCGTGCAGGTTGTGAGCCGCGTGCCGTTCACGTTGACGATCTCGATGACTGTGTCGATCTCGTTGAGGCTGGTATTGATGTCTACGGTCACGGTCGACGTGGCGGTGGTCGTGATGGAATAGAAATCCTCATCCGGGTCGTACACCGTGTTCGGGTGGCCGCTCGGGCTGAGGGAGGCGAAAAAATTACCGTTGCCGACGACCGTGGCGGTGGCGATGGAATCGTTCCGGCCCTGGGCGGGACCGCCAACGGTCAGGGTGTAGCTGCGGGTTGCCGTCGTGCCGCAGGAATCCGTCACCCGCACCGTGAATGTCGCGGCGCCCGCGGCAGTCGGCACGCCGAAAATCTCGCCGGTAAATGCACTCATGTTGAGACCCGCCGGCAGCGAGCCCGCGATCAGCGCAAACGAGTAGGGTGGGACACCGAGCGAACCGCGAACCTGCGTCGTGTTGTAGGGTTGGCCGGCCTGCGCGGTCGGAAGTCCCAGCGCCTGCAAGGACAACAGGCCTTTGAAGACCGTCAGGGTGATTCCCGCCTGGCTGTCCGACTGGGTCGGCGTGTCGCTGTCGGTCACCTGCGCGGCGAACGTCGTGGTCGTCGGCGAACAGGAAACACTGTTCGGGTCGCCCGAAATGAGTCCACCTCCCGAATGATGCATGCCCGGAGGCAGGCTGCCGACGATGGCCCAGTCGTAGGGCGGAAGTCCGCCCCTGGCCTGAATGACCTGCCCGTATTGCGTTCCCGCAGTCGCGTCCGGCATGACCGTGGTCAGCGCCTCGAGCGCGACGCGCACACGCGCATTGGCATCGGCGAATTGCTGCGGCGATGCGCCGTCCTGGACCGTGCCGGACGAAGTCGCCGTATTGGCGTCCGCAGCCGGCGTTCCACTGATCTGCCCGCTGGCGTTGACGGAGAGTCCCGACGGCAGATGCAGGAAAAATTCGTACGGCGGCGTACCGCCGGTCGCCGTGACCGCGTGGTTGTAGGCCACGCCGATCGTGGCGAGCGGCGGCGCACCGGAAGTCACGACGAGGAGAGTCGCGATTTCGACGCTGAGCGCCTGCGTATCCGTCTGCTGCGGCGAACCGGAATCCGTGACGGACAAGGTTAGATTCGACACGCCCGCCGGACCTGAAGGCGTGCCGGTAATCGCGCCGCTCGTCGCGTTGAGCGCCAGGCCCGGCGGCAGCGTGCCCGCCGTAATGCTGAAGTTCCGGGCGCCGGTGCCGCCGGTTGCGGCAACCGCCTGGATGTAGGCCGTGCCGATAACGCCGTCGGCGAGGGTTGTCGTGGCGATGACCAGCGGCGCGGCGCCGCCGCCGCCCCCGCCGCCGCCACCCCCGCCGCCGCAACTCGCGAGGAGCAGCAGCATCCCCGCAGCCACCACGCGCCAAGCCGTGTGCGCAGGCTTCATCATTCGGTCTCGAACTGGTCGAAGCGCGGAGGCGTGTTGATCAGGGTGATGTCGATGCCGCTCACGGTCGTGCCGGCCGTGACCGTGACCGGTCCGATCAGCCCCGGCGTACTTCCGGGCAGCGGAATCGCGAGCCCCGGACCGACGCTCGATCCGCCGACGAACTCGAAATAGATGCTTTCGACTTCCACCGTGTAACTGCCGGCCGGTACCGGAATCTCGAACAGGCCGATGTCCCCCGGCGCTTCCGAGCCTGCGCTCGGCTGGTCGTTCGTCGTAATCGGGTTGCCGTGGAACGCGCGGAACTTGTATCCGGACACGACCGATACCGCGAAACGGCGATCCTCGTTGTTGCCCGCATCCACGCGCCGCGCGATGACATTTGCGAACTGCATGTGGGACTCGCCATCCGAGAAATACACGACGCCGGTGATGGTGCCGTGCGTTCCGGCGAACGTCTGCGCGCCGGCCGTTTCCGGATAAAGCCGCGAGATCCAGGCGATATCGTCCGTCGACAGCGATCCCTGCGTGGCATCCAGCAGGATCGGGAACATTGTCGGCAGGCCGTCGCTGTCGCTGCCGCAGAGGCTGAAGTTACAATTGAGGTTGATCTGGGAATGGTCGAGGCCGGAGAAGTGGCCGAACTCGTGGACAAGTCCCGCATCGAACTCCGCAACCGACAGGTCCGAGCCCACCCCGTCCTGGAGCCTCCCGTTCAGCATGGCCTCGCCGGAAACGATCTGGTTGCCGACAGTGGCGCAGGGACCCGCGAAGCCGACGATCAGTTCCGTGTCGAAACCCAGGTCTTCAAAAATCTGGCCCGTCGCGTCGTAGATGATCGGGCTCTGCGTCCCGTTGGCACAGCTCGCCTCGACTTCGTTGAACTCGGCGGTCGTGCTGACGTCGCCGTCGGTGAACGCACCGGTGTCGCTGATGGCGCCGATCCGGTTGTAGCGGATGTTCGACGTCGGCACGTTCTGCCAGACGTTGAACATGGCAAGGACACGCGCCCGTGCCGTCCCTTCGGTGACAGTGGCGCTGAGTGGGCCGCCGTCGGTCCGGTAGCCGATCGGCGTGGCCGTGCTCCAGAGAAACGTGCCGCCGTCATTCCGCACCCGGAGAGGTCCGCCCGCGCTCACGACGCCGGCCTGCGCGGCGATGATCGCGGCGATGGCAATCGTGCTGGCAATCCGGATTGCGGGCGCCGGCACGTCAGTTCTGCTCCGACGATAAAGCGCGAATCAGGCTGGTCAGTTCGGCGACATCGATCGGCCCTTTGCGGTGGCCCTCGACGGTGCGCGCCAGGCCCGGAGAGACGGACTTGCCTTCCTTGGCGAGCTGCTCGGCGATGCCGTCGAGCAGGCGGGAGTTGCCGAGCGCGTTGACCGCGGTTTCGCGTCCCGCCGCATCACGCCGGATGCGGAAGCGGCCCTGCTCCAGGCCGGCCGGGCTCGAAAGCCCGTAACGGCTTGGCGAGATCATGAGCAACAGGAATTCCTGCCCCTTGCGATAGCCCACAGTCTCTGCGGAATCGCGGAAGTCCCACACATACTGCCGGAACGTGAAGGTCTTGCCGGCGTCGCCCTTGAGCGATTCCTGGACGCGCAAGGTCACGACCACCGTATTCAGCGCAGTGAGTTCCGGGTGTTTCTCGACGTGCGCGCTGACCACTTGGCCGCGCAGGATGACGGCCGAACGATCGACGAGCTGGTCGAGATTCCGTTGGACGGTCAGCGCGCCGCGCTGCGCCGACGCCGAGGCCGAAACGGCCAGGGCGGCGACGATCAGAAGACACCGGTGCAGGGTTGGATGCATGAGTGCGCCGCGAGCATGGCATTCCATCCGTCGGCAGGGCAAGGCGAACCCGGATAATCGGCAAGACCGGCCGGGAATCGGTCAAATCCCTGGCCCGGACTGCCCGGCGATCGGCCTGATAGAGTGCGCACCGGGGGAGGGCACATGACCTGGGCACTGGCAATCGGCGGCGCGCTGCTCGGGCTCCTGTTTGCGACCGAGACGATGATGCTCGGCTTCGTGACCGGCGCACTCGTCGGTTACCTGCTGGCCTCCGTCATCCGTTTGCGCCGGCGCGTGACAGATCTCGAAGACACGGAGCAGACCCGCGCCATCGCGCGGCCTTCGATCGTGGAGCGGGCGGCGGAAGCGCCCGCCAGGACCGCTGCACCGACGCCGCCCGCGACCGCTGCGCCAAAGCCCATGCCCGCGCCCCCGACCGTGCGCGCCCCCGTGCCGCCGACGCCGTCGGCAGCTGCACCCGCGCCGATCCCGATTCCGCCTGCGGCGCGGCCGATCCGGCCGCCGCTACCGGCGGAACCGACGCCGGTCGAATCGGCATTCCGCTTTGTGCGCGACTGGTTTACGACCGGCAATGTGCCGGTCAAGCTCGGCGTCATCATTTCGTTCTTCGGCGTCGCCTTCCTGCTGAAGTACGCGGTGGACCGGCGGCTGCTGGTGTTTCCGATCGAGTTCCGCCTGCTCGCGGTCGCGGCCGTCGCCGCCGTGCTGCTCGCGATCGGCTGGCGGCTGCGCGACCGCAAGCGCGTGTATGCGCTCAGCCTCCAGGGCGGCGGCCTCGGCATCCTGTACCTGACGACCTTCGCGGCGTTTCGCCTGTACGAACTGATCCCGCCGGTGTTTGCCTTCGCGCTTCTGGTCGTGCTGACGGTCGCGGGCGGTGCGCTCGCCGTGCTCCAGAATGCGCGCGGCCTCGCGACGCTCGGGGCGGTCGGCGGTTTCCTCGCGCCGGTGCTGGTCTCGACCGGCAGCGGCAATCACGTCGTGCTGTTTTCCTACTACCTCGTGCTGAACGCGATGATCCTGGGCATCGCCTGGTACCGGCCCTGGCGCGAACTAAACCTGATCGGCTTCGCCTTCACCTTCGTGATCGGCGGCCTCTGGGCCTGGGAGCGCTACGAGCCGGACAAGTACGCCAGCACGCAGCCGTTCGTGATCCTGTTCTTCCTGTTCTACCAGGCGGTCGCGATCCTGTTCGCGCGGCGGAGCGCGCTGGCGATGAAAGGCGTCGTCGACGGCACGCTCGTCTTCGGCACGCCGGTACTCGTGTTCGCGATGCAGGCGCACATGCTGGGCGACACCGAGTTCGGGCTCGCCTACAGCGCGGTCGCCGCGGCGCTCTTCTATGCGGTGACGGCGACACTGCTGGATCGCGAGCGTTCGCCGCCGATGCGGCTGCTGGTCGAGTCCTATCTCGCGCTCGCGGTTGCCTTCGCAACGCTCGCGATCCCGCTCGCGCTCGACGCGCGCTGGACGGCCGCGGGTTGGGCGCTCGAGGGCGCGGCACTCGTCTGGATCGGCGTGCGCCAGCAGCGGGTGCTGGCGCGGCTCGCGGGCGCCTTGCTGGTCTTCGGCGCGGGCGTGTCCTTCCTCGATCACGGCTGGAGGGCCCTCGAGGGTCCGCCATTCTTGAACGGCAACCTGCTCGGCGGCTGGATGATTGCTGTTTCCGCGCTGCTGTCGTCGTGTTTTCTGGCGCGGGTCGAAAGCCGCTGGCAACCGCTGGAAAAGATCCTGGTCGTTGCGCTCTGTGCCTGGGGCTTCCTCTGGTGGGCGGGCGCCGGGACGATCGAGATCATCGAGCGCGTGGCCGTGGACTGGCAGTCGGCGCTCATCATCGTGTTCTATCCGTTGTCGGCGCTCCTGCTGACGCTGCTCGCGCGGCGGCCCGACCGGAAAGCCGCGGGCGCCGCGAGCCTGGTCTCGCTGCTGTTGCTGGCATTACTCGGGGTTTTCCAGTCACTGCTCGGCGAGCATCCGTTCGACGACTGGGGATTCGTGGCCTGGCCGGTCGCGATCGCGATCGTTTACTGGCTTCTCCGGCGTCACGCGCAGGCATTGCCGAGGCTGGTCGCGATCGCGCACCCGCTCGCGGCGGCGCTGGTGGCGGCGATCGCGACCGCTGAAGTGCACTGGCAACTGCAGTTCCACGTCGGCGGCGCGGTCTGGGCGACGGCGGCCGCGTCGTTCGTGCCGGGACTGCTGCTGCTCGCGGTGTTTGGCCTGCGCGGCCGCTGGCCGGTGGCCGCACATCGCATCGCCTACACCATCGCGGCGGCGATCGTGTTCCTGGCGATGCAATGGTTGCTGGTCCTGCAGCTCAATACCGCGACCAATGGCGATCCGGCGCCGCTGCCGTTCCTCCCGGTCGCGAACCCGGTGGATCTCGCGACCGGCTTTGCCCTGCTGTGCACCTGGTTTTGGTTGCGCGGCACCGGCATGTGGACGCCGCAGGTGCGCATCGCACTCGGCGGCGCAGCCTTCCTGCTTTCGACCGTCGCGCTCCTGCGCGGCATGCATCATCTGGCCGGCGTCGCTTGGGAATGGGACGCGATGCTCGACTCGGTGCTGGTACAGGCGGCGATTTCCGTTTACTGGGGATTGCTGGCATTCGGCGCGATGACCTTCGGCGCACGCCGTGCGCATCGCGGCTGGTGGATGGTGGGCGCGGGGCTGATGGGCCTGGTCGTCGTCAAGCTGTTCCTGGTCGAACTCGGCAACACCGGCACGGTCGCGCGCATCGTTTCGTTCATTGCGATCGGCGGCCTGCTGCTCGTGCTCGGCTACGTCGCGCCGGTGCCGCCGCGCGAACGCGCCGCGGAATCCACGGAGTAATCGCATGCGTTGTGCCACCGCGTTCGGAGTTGTCCTCGTCCTCGCCGCCGGCGTCGCCAGGTCCGCGCCCGAGGAGGCGATGCCATCGCCGCTCGACTATGCGTACGGCTGGCCGATCGAGCAACCATCGCCTTCCGGTTTCTACGAATTCGACCTGCCCATCGAGGTCTACCGTTCGGTTGCCGATCCCGGGCTGCGCGACATCGGTGTCTACGATGCCCGCGGCGAACCCGCGCCGCGGTTGATCAGCGCGCCGAAGGAAGCCGAGGCGCCCGACCAGGTCGTGGAGACGACGCTGCTGCCGGTGCTCGCGGCGCCCGGTACGCCCGTTGCCGACATGCGCCTCGCGCTCGAACGCAGTGTCGGCGGCACCAGTGTCCGCATCGAAAGCATGGACGCCAAGAACACGACGGCGCCGCCGGCGCTCGTCGCGTACCTTTCGGATCTCGGCGAGAAGACGACGCGCCTGCGCGCCGTCGAAGTCGACTGGCCGCGCGAGATCGAGCCCGTGATCACGCAGCTCGCGATCGAGGGCAGCGAGGATCTCGACCACTGGTTCGCGCTCGGCAGCGGCACGGTTGCCGGCCTCGCGCAGGACGATGCCCGCATCGAGCGGCGGCGCATCGAGCTGCAGTCGCGTGAAGTGCGCTACTTGCGCCTCAGCTGGACCCGCGCGCCCGAGCAGTGGCGACTGACGCGGTTGACGGCGCGTTACTCGCAGGCCGTGCGGCCGGCGCAACGCGAAACGGCGACGCTCTGGCCGACTGGCCGCGATCCGGACGATGGCGGACAGCTTTACGATCTCGGCGGCGCGCCGGCGGTCGATCGCATCGCGCTCGAGCTCGCGGGCGGCCAGGAGCTGGTTCGCGCCGCGATCCATGCCTGGGATCCGGACGGCGGTTACTGGCGCCCGGTGCACGAGGGCCAGTTCTACCGCCTGCAGCGCGACGGCGGCGTGATCGAGAGCGAGCCCGCCGCGACCGCGCCCGTGCGCGCATCGCGCTGGAAGGTTGTCATCGAACGCGGTTCGCGCAACGCCGATGTCGGCCTGCAACTCGGCTGGCGGCCGGACCGCCTGCTCTTCCTCGCACAAGGGCAGGGCCCGTGGCAGCTCGTCGCCGGCAGCGCCTACGATGCAGAGGCGAATTTTCCACAGGCTCGGCGCTACGCCGATCCGGAGATGCGCGACCTGCTGAAAAAAGCCGGCCCGGTCGGAACAGCGGCGCTCGGCGCGCGAATTGAGCTCGGCGGCGCGGCGCGACTGGAACCGGCGCAGAGCCCGGCCTGGCGACGCTGGTTGCTGTGGATCGGCCTGGTTGCGGGCGTGCTGCTGGTCGGGTTCATGGCCTTGCGCCTGCTGCGTCATCCGCCCGCGCCGGCCTGAGGGCGGCTGCGGCTATACTCCGGCCGGATGAATGTTTTCATCCTCAATACGGGACGCAGCGGTTCCAAGACCTTCGCGCGCGCCTGCGCGCACATCACGAACTACACGAGCGCGCATGAATCGCGCAGCGGCCTTCTCGGCGATGCGCACTTCGACTCTCCGGACCGGCACATCGAATCCGACAACCGCTTGTCGTGGCTGCTCGGCCGTCTCGACCGGCGCTTCGGCGACCGTGCGTTCTACGTCCACCTGACGCGCCAGGTCGAACCGGTCGCCGCGAGCTGGGCCAAGCGCTCACACACCGGGATCATGAACGCCTACCGCTATGCGATCCTCTGGCATTGTCCAAAGGATGCGACGCCTTACGAAGTCGCGCTCGACTACTGCGACACGGTGGACGCGAATATCCGGCTGTTCCTGAAAGACAAAACGAACGGGATGCCGTTCCGGCTTGAAGCGGGCCGCGAGCAGTTTCCGGAATTCTGGCGGCGCATCGGCGCCGAGGGCGACCTGCAGGCGGCGCTCGCCGAGTTCGACGTCCGGCACAACGCCGCCTGGGACCAGCGCTCTGCCGGGCCCGCGAACATCTTCCGGCGCATCGGCAGCAAGCTCTACCGGATTGCGCGCAAGCTGACCGTGTTCCTGCGCAACGCCTGAGCCCGCCATCACGGGAGACGCCATGACGACCGGCAACGCCCCGAGCCCCGTGCCACGCCGGTCGTCCGCGGCGCACGTCATCGGTGCCTCGTCCCTCGGCACCCTGTTCGAGTGGTACGACTTCTTTCTCTACGGCTCGCTCGCAACGCTGATCGCGGCGCATTTCTTCTCGGGCGTGGACCCGGCGACCGGTTTCATTTTTGCGCTCGCGACGTTTGCGGTCGGCTTCATCGTGCGTCCCCTCGGCGCGCTGGTGTTCGGCCGCATCGGCGACCTGACCGGTCGCAAGAACACTTTCCTGATGACGCTCGCGCTGATGGGAATCGCGACGGTGCTGGTCGGCGTGCTGCCGGGTTACGACACGCTCGGCATTGCGGCGCCGATCATCCTCGTCATGCTGCGGCTGTTGCAGGGCCTCGCGATCGGCGGCGAGTTCGGCGGCGCGATCGTCTATGTCGCGGAGCACGCACCCGCGGACCGGCGCGGCCTG
>JANNKZ010000525.1:0-7499 GCA_031396515.1 Gammaproteobacteria bacterium | reverse complement strand
TCGCGCAGTAGTCCGCGCGCACGACGTTGCCACTGGTGTTTGGCGTGCTCGAATCGACCAGCCGCGTCCATTGGTAGCCCCAGGTGAAGCGATGCACGGCCCGATTCCACTCGGTCAGGCACAGGTTCTCGTTCTCCGGGTCTGAGCCACACTTCTTGCCGTGCGGATTGTCCGCGCAGCAGGGATCGTGGGTCATGCTGCCCCGGCTCACGGCGCACAGCCTAAGCGGCGACCCGGCCAGGAAGGGCGTGCACGCGGCGAACTGAATGCCCGCGATGCTGATGCCTCCGCATTGCTGGCCAACCGCGCCGAAGCAGAAATCGGCCGTCCGTGCCTCGAGTGTCGGCGCCAAGGCGAACACCAGAAAAAGAATTCCACGCTTCATCGGCCTCACTCCCTGATCCGCCGGACGACGGATCCGTCCGCGGCCTGCAAGGTGTCTTGATCGACGACCGTGATGCGCTGCACCTCGACGGCATCGCTCGGATCAGACTCCGGATCGACGAGATGGCGCTCGATCCGCAGGTCGAAGCCGCTCTGCCCGATGTTCGTGATCGCGAAGCGGCCCTGACTCGGCCTCTCCGGCGTCGGAAACAGGCTGTGGCGATTCCTCGCCTGGTAGCGGCCATCGGCCAGGAACTCGATGACGACGGTGTCGGAAGTGCGCGTCTCTGCATCGGATCGCGTGTGCCGCCAGCGGCCGATGATCAGCTGCGGATTGATCGTGACGGGCGGCGGCAGCGCGCCGGGCGCGGGCTGCACGGGAGCCGGGATGGAGGCCGGCGGCGGCGGCAGGGTTGTCGGTGACTGAGCCAGCGCCGAACCGGCCACGAGGGCGATTGCGAGGTTCCCTGCTGCAAGCCATGGATGCATCGTTGACATGAACGAACCGGACCCCGGATCTGGTCTGGTCCTGCCGGCAGTTCGCGTCGCGGCAGCACCAATTCCCTCGTCAGGATCGTTCATGGTGGACAGGCGCTGGCCAGTGCCAGGCCACCACCAAGGAGCGCTCCGATGAGCAATCGCCCCATACTCGATGCCGCCGGCCATGCGGCACTGTCGCGCCGCGACCTCTTCCTCGGCGCCGGCATGACCGCGGGCGCCGTCGCCGCGCTCGGCGCCGTCGGCGGCATCGCCTATGCGCCGGCGACCCAAGCCGCGCTCAGCAAGTCCCGGTCCTACTTCGCCACCAACGTCCTGCTGGAACTGGATGGCGTCTCCGCCGGCCGCGTCGTTTCGGCCGAGGGCGGGGAACCGGTCCTCGTGCCGGCAACGGCCGTTGCGGGCGTCGAAAGGACCGTGACGACGACCTCCCTGCGTTACGAACCGCTCACGGTGCGCCTGGGCGACATGTCCGCAGCCATGTACGACTGGATCGGCAAGGCGACGGCCGGCGCCGCGACGCCCCGCGGCGTGAACGTGGTGACGTCCAATTTCGACGCGAAGGAGATCTACCGGCTGGCCATGCATAACGTGCGGCTGAGCGAGGTTCGTCTCGACGAACTCGACTCGAGCAAGGCCGAGCCCGCGCGTTTCACGGTCAAGATGACGCCAAGCCTCTCGGAGCACCGGTTCGGCGGCACGGGCGCCGCCTCGTCCATCCTCAACCAGAAATCCTCGCCGCTCCTGCGCTCGAACTTCCGGCTCTACATCCAGGGCGTCGAGTCGGCGACGACACGAGCCCGTTCGGTCGACGCGGTGGGTCTCCAGATCGCGCCGAGCGGCGCCGTCGTGCCGATGATGCTCAAGTTCTCCGTGCCCTTCGCGGATGCAGGGCCGCTCTTCACCTGGATGCAGGAAACCCTGGCCGGCAAGAGCGGCACGCGCCAGGGGGAACTGCAGCTCCTGACGCGCGACCTCACCAAGGCCGCGGTGACCGTCGGGCTCAACCAGCTCATGATCGTGCGCGTTAGCTGTCCGACCGAAGCAACGAGCGGCAGTATTCAGCACGCCGAGATCGAATGCGTGCCGACCAGTGTCAGCTTCAACATGGGCGAGCTGCTTAAGTAGTCACTCGCCTCAGCGGTGACGGAAAGTGATCGTCACTTCGCGCGGCGTGACCTGGCCCGAGCTGAACTCGGTTGCCGACACGGGATCGAGCGCGAAGCCGGTCGTGCCTTCGACCGCGACCTTGCGGATGTCGCGGGTCTGCACTTCGCGGATCGAGCGCGTGACCGGGCTGCAACCCGCGAGATTGAAGACCGGCGCCGCGGCTGGAGCCGCCACGGCAGTCGCCGACACGTTGACGATGTCGCGGGTCGCGGCGAGAAGTGCCGGCGTCTGGCAGGGCGACAGCACGAGCCTTAGCTGCTCTTCGCCGGTCAGCGCGGTGAATTCATAGGGACCGAGCTGCGCCAATTGGCCGGCCGCGAGATCCACGCGATCGATCTGGCTGCGGACACCCGCCGGATTGATGTTGATGACGTCCATCTGGCCCGGCAGCGTCGGCCGGTAGAACACGACGAAGCGGTCGCCGCTCCGGAACTCGTGCGTCGCCGGATTGACCGGTACGGTCGCACCGTTGGCGCCGACTGCATGCACCTCGAAGGCGAGCCCGGCGAACACTGCGGTGCTGTCCGTAGGTGCAGCCAGTGCTGCAGCAAACACCGGATCCGGCGCGGTGACAGCGCCGGTCTGCGCATCGAAAAACTGCGGCGGCGGCGGCAGTGCGGGCGCTGTCTGGCCGGCGAACACCGGTGGGGGCGGCAGTGCGGGCGCACCGAAGGCCGGCGTCACCTCGGGCGTCGGCGGAAAAACCGGCGCTGGCGGGAACGCCTGGGCCTGGGCCGCGCCCGGCTGAACCTTGAGCTTGCGGCTGAACCAGTCGGTCAGGCCGCCCGTGATCACCTGTGTGAGTCCGACGAGGAGGGTCGTGCCGGTCGTCTGCGCGACCGTTGCGAGCGTGCCGGCGAACAGCCTCTTGAGGGTCTGCCCGGCCGACTGGCCCGGAGGCGGAGCGGTCTGAAAAGTGGGATCGCCGAATACCGGCGGTGGCGCCTGCGGAAATGCGGGCGGCGGGGACTGGACGGGCGCGGGTTGCTGTTCCGGCGCCGGCGGAAACACCGGGGGTGGCGGCAATTCCTGGGCAAGGGCTGCCGAAACGGCGACCGCCAGCACGCTGGCGGCCAGCGTCCGCGACCCCAATTGACGTCTTTGCCTGGCCTTCATCGGTGCTCTCCTGTCGCTCCTGCAGAAACGACTGGCGGTGGTCGACTGGTTCGCGATACAGGCTACGCCAGTCGATGGAACTGGTACGTTCTGGCTCGGTGAAGCCCGTTTCCTTCGCTCTTGGCACCCTGCTGGCTGCCGCCGCGCTCGCGGCCGGCTCGGCAACCACCCCCGCGAACGACGCGGAACGTGCCGACCTCCTCATGGTGGTGGACTGCCTGCTGCCCGGGCAAGTCCGGACCCTCGGCCAGCGCACAACCTATCTGAGCGCCCGCCGCCCAGCCCGGCTGACTGCCCGCGACTGCCAGATCCGCGGCGGCGAATACGTCGCCTACGACCGTGCCGACCTCAAGAGCGCCCTCGGTGCCTGGCTGCCGCAGGCAGAACAAGGCGACCAGGAAGCGCGCGTGATCGTCGGCGAGATCTACGAGCGCGGGCTCGGCGTCGAGCCGGATTACGCGAAGGCGGCGCAATGGTACACGGCGGCTGCCGAGGGCGGCAGCAAACGCGCGCAGATCAATCTCGGGCATCTTTACGAAAAGGGGCTTGGAGTTCCGGCCGACGCGAAGCTAGCGCTCGACTGGTATCGCCGGGCCGCCGGGCGCGACACGGCGATCGAACTCGACACGGGCCCCGATGCTGCGAAAAGCGCGGAGACCGCCAGGCTCGCCGAGCGCGCCCGCGAACTCGAGGCCTCGCTCGCGCAACTGCGCGGCGAACTCGGCAGTTCGCGCGAGGCGCTCTCCTCCATGGAGAACCGCGCGACCGCGGCGGAAGCGAAAGCATCGGCCGCGGAATCCGCTGCAGCAGTCGCGCGGGCCGCGGCGCAGGCAGCTGCCGACGCCGCCGCCACGCAAGTCGCGGATGCACCTGAGCCGGCGCCCGACCGCAGCGCCGAGATAGAGGCCCTGCAACGCGATCTCGCGGGGCGGATGAGCGATGCCGAATCGCTGGCGCGCGCACTCCATGCCGCTCGCGCGGAGAACGCGCAGCGCCTCGCGACGCTCGCGCAGGCAACGCAGGAATCGGAAGCCGCCCGTAATGCCGCGGCCGCGGAGCGGAAACGGCTCGAGGAAGCGACCGCGCGGCTCACAGCGCAGGAATCGGAACTCGCCGCGCAACGCGCGGCGGCCGAACGCCTCGGACGCGAGCTTGCCGCCGCGACCACGCTCGCCGCCGAGCGCAAGGCGGAGGTCGATCGTATCGCGCAGCCGCTCGTCGCGAAGCTGATGGCGGGACCGGAACTCGTGATCCTCGAACCCACGCTGACCGTCACGCGCGACATCGTGCCCGTTGCGACCGCAGTCGCCGGCGACCGGCGCGTCGTTGGTCGCGTGACGGCGCCGGCCGGACTCGTCTCCGTCACCATCAACGACGTCGCCGTGACGCCGAACGAATATGGCGTATTCACGACGACGCTGCCTGTGCAGAGCGGCGACGCGCCCGTCCTGGTTGCGGCGATCGACCGCCAGGGCAAGCGCGGCGAGGCGCGATTCACGCTGCGCGCCGCGACAGTCGCGCCGGCGCCCGTCGCACAAGCGCGCGAGGCAGCCAGCCGGGCGCGCGTCTTACGCACCGATTTCGGCAATTATCACGCGCTCGTCATCGGCAACAACGATTACCGGACGCTGCCGGACCTGTCCTCGCCGGTGAACGACGCGACTGAGCTCGCGGATCTGCTGCGCAGCCGCTACGGCTTCAAGACGACCGTGCTCCTGAACGCCGACCGCTACCAGATCCTGTCCGCGCTCAATACGCTGCGCGAGACGCTGACGCCCGCCGACAACCTGCTGATCTACTTCGCCGGCCACGGCGAGCTCGACGAAGTGAACCAGCGCGGCCACTGGCTGCCGGTGGACGCCGAGCGCGACAGCACGGCGAACTGGATCCCGACCACGGCCGTTACCGACATCCTGAACATCATGCGTGCGAAGCAGATCCTGCTGGTCGTGGATTCCTGCTATGCCGGCGCGCTGACGCGCTCGTCCGTCGGCCGTCTCGCCGCAGGCATGACCGAGAGCGAGCGCCTGCACTGGCTCAAGACCATGGCGGCGCGGCGGTCGCGCACCGTGCTGACCTCCGGCGGCGTCGCGCCCGTCATGGACGCCGGCGGTGGACGCCACTCCGTGTTCGCCAAGGCTTTGCTCGAGGTGCTCGGCGCGAACACGGACGCCATCGACGGGCAGCGCCTGCACCGCGAGGTCGCCGCGCGGGTCGCCTTCGCGGCGGCCAACATGCGTTTCGACCAGGTGCCCGAATACGCGCCGATCCGCTTCGCCGGACACGAGGCCGGCGAATTCTTCCTGATTCCCGAATCCTGAACGGAGCAAGACCATGAAGGCTTCACTCATTGCCGTCGCGGTACTCGCGACCCTCGCAGCCACCGGATCGCAGGCAGCGACCGTGGAAGAACGGCTCATCGCACTCAGCAATGCAGTCGTAAACCTCAAGCAGGAAACCGCGCAGTTGCGCTCCGCGCTTTCCATCCTCACCCGCGACGCGAGCGGCAACGTGGCCATCACCATCACTGGCAGCCGCAATGACCTCGTGAACGTAAACGCCGCCACCACTGTCGGCGCGACGTCGACCGAAACCATCGGCGCCGACCTGAACACGACCATCGGTAGGTTCCAGAAGATCCAGGTGGGGCAGTCCAGGAGTGCCGACGTCGGCGGCAACGACGCGCTGAAAGTCGTCGGGGCGCAGACCACGAACATCGGCACGAACCATACCCAGACAGTCGGCGGCTCGCGGGGCGTCAGCATCGCCGGGAGCGATCAACTACAGGTCAGCGGCAACGCCACTCAGCAGGTTGCCGGCCATCTGGGTATTGCGGTCGCAAAGACCATCGTCATCGAAGCCGGCGAGCAGATCACGCTCAAGACCGGAGAATCATCCATCGTGATGAAGAAGGACGGTACGATCACGATCAATGGCAAGTTCGTCGACATCAAGAGCTCGGGCGACGTGCTGATCAAGGGATCGAAGTTCCTGGCGAACTAGTGAACGTTACCGCGGAAGCGCATTTCCCCTGCTCGTCGTGCACCAGCAACCATTCGACCGCCAGCCCCACATTGAGCGCCTCGCCCGTCCACGCACTGACGGCGGTTCCTGGCGTGATCCGGATCGGTTGATTTGCGATCAGGTCTTCCCAGCTCGCGGCCGGTGGCTGTGGACTGTCGAAGGTCTGGCCGTTGGGCCGGGTAAACCGGAACGCGCCGTCGTCGAGGCAGGTGACGACGACTCTCCCTTCGTGCACCTGGCGGTGGTGAAACCGGCAGAGTGTCACCAGATTCGCCAACTTTGTTTCACCGCCGTGCGCCCAGTGCTTCACATGATGCCCGTCCACGTACCGAGTGAATGTACACCCGGGGAAGCGGCAGCCGCGGTCTCGTGAATGCAATGCCCGGTGGATGGCCGGAGGGATCGTTCGCGTCTTGCGACCGACGTTGAGGGGCTCGCCTTTCTCATTTTCGATGATCCGGATCACGCTGGAGTCGCAGGCAAGCCTTCTCGCAGTCTCGGCGGCCAGTGCCGGGCCCTCTTCCAGCTCGCAACGACCGGCATGGTCGTGCTTCAAGGTCTCGACATCGACATGCGCCACGATTTGATTGCGATCACCGCCCGAGAGATCCTGGTCGCCCGTCGCAAGAAAGCTCTCGGAGACCCGGGCGAGTGCTCCGACCCGCCGCGCGCCGGTCGTTGGACACGTGTCAGAAAACGTTCCCGCGGAAACGTCTTTTCTGGGAATCGAATCCTCTGCCGCCTGGATCGCCTTCAGGAAGAGTGCGCCGACTTCCGCCGGCAGCCTCCCCTTGATCGTGAGAGAGCCATCCGGCTCGTGGAACCACCACAGCGACTGGTTGCGCTGCTGCTGCGCCTCGCGCGAGAGCTCCTGGCTCTCCTTCGCCCGCCGATAGCCACGCACCAGCTTCTCGACGTGGGTCGCGGTGCCGTTCAAGCCGACATTCAGGAACATCTCTTCGTTTGCCGGCTCCGCCACGCGTGTCATCGCGCGGACTTTGGAGAAACTGAGCCTCCCCTCCGCCATCGCCTCCGCGATCCGCGGCAGACCGACCAAAGCATGCGCGGTACGCAACTTCTCCCGCGCCGCGCCCAACGCGATCCCGCACTTCCAGTTCAGCCAATGGGCGCAGGACTTCACGCCCCATTCGGCCCAGCCGCGGCGGCGGTCGAACTCAGCGATGAGCGCGAGCCAACGCGCGTTGGCGGCATTCAGATGCCCAGCCAGCTCGGTGATGCGGTCGATCAGCTCAGGGGTTGGGACATCCGAAAGCGGGCCTTCCATGGGGCTCTCCGGCAGGCTGTGT
>JANNKZ010000512.1:0-13103 GCA_031396515.1 Gammaproteobacteria bacterium | reverse complement strand
GCCTCGTGCTGATCGACGACGAGGGCACGGTCCTCGACCACACCCAGGCGCTGCTGGCGCTCATCGAGCTGCTGCCGGCCAAGATCCTGGGCGACCGCCGCCGAAGAGCAAGCGGAGTTGATCGCGCAGGCCGATGCATTGCGCCCGCCGCCGGTCTGGTACGAGCGCCCGCTGTACTACAAGGCCAATCGCTTCTCAATCAGCGGTCCCGGCGACACGATCCGCTGGCCGCGCTACAGCCGGCTGATGGATTACGAGTGCGAGCTCGCCTGCGTCATCGGCCGGAGCGGAGTCGACATCCCGCGCGAGCAGGCGCTCTCGCACGTCTTCGGTTACACGATCTTCAACGACTTCAGCGCGCGCGACGCCCAGGGTGCCGAAATGCCGGGCGGCCTCGGCCCCGCGAAGGGCAAGGACTTCGACGGCGCGAACGCTTTCGGTCCGTGCATCGTCACCGCCGAAGACATTGCTGATCCCTATGCACTGCCGATGATCGTGCGCGTGAATGGCGAGGAGCGTTCGCGCGGCACTTCCGGCGACATGCACTGGAAGTTCGAGGATCTGATCGCCTACGTCAGCCAGGGTGAAACGCTACGGCCGGGCGAGATCCTCGCGAGCGGCACGGTCGGCGATGGCTGCGGCCTCGAGAGCCTGCGGTTTCTCGAGGACGGCGACACGGTCGAGCTCGAAATTCCGCCGATCGGCGTGCTTCGCAACCGCGTCGTCCGGCAGGCCGGTGCCGCATGAGCGGCCGGCCGTTCCGCCGCGGGCTGGAGGAACTGGGCAATGGCCTGTACGCCTGGATGCAGCCGGACGGCGGCTGGGGCTGGTCGAACGCAGGATTCATTCGCGACGGCGGCGAAGCGCTCCTCGTCGACACGCTGTTCGATGAACCGCTGACGGCCGTCATGCTGTTGGCCATCCGTTCGGCGACCGGCATTGCACCCGAACAGATCGGTCAACTCGTCAACACGCACGCGAATGGCGACCACACGCACGGCAATGCGCTGGTGCCGAATGCCGAGGTGATCGCCTCCTCCGCCGCGGCGCGCGAGATGGACGAACTGCCGCCGGCGGCGCTTGCACGGCTGAAGGCAGGCGGTGCCGCGGGCGCGATCGGCGACGCGGGCCGTTTTTTTGCTGAAGTCTTCGCGCCCTTCGATTTCGCACACGCCCGCGGACGCGCGCCGACGCGCACGTTCGATGGGCGGTTGGATCTGAGGGTCGGCGACAAGCGTGTGGAATTGCACATGCTCGGGCCGGCGCACACGGCCGGCGACGTACTGGCCTGGCTGCCGGCCGAACGCACGGTCTTCACCGGCGACCTGCTGTTCATCGAGGGGACGCCGGTGATGTGGGCGGGGCCCGTGGAGCACTGGCTCGAGGCCTGCGACCGCATCCTCGCGCTCGACGCAGTACATATCGTCCCGGGTCACGGGCCGATGACGGATGCCGCGGGCGTGCGCCGCGTGCAGGAGTACCTGCGGTTTGTCGATCACGAAGCACGGCAACGGTTCGACGCCGGCCTGCCGGCGGAGGCGGCGGCACTTGATATCGCGCTCGGCGAGTACCGGCATTGGCTCGACGCCGAGCGCATTGCGGTCAATGTGGACACGCTCTATCGCGGATATCGCGGCGATCACGCGCCGCCGGACGTCGTGCGGCTATTCGGCCTGATGGCGACCGTGCGCCGGAAGCAGCGCGCGCCGTCGCCAGCGGAGTGACTGCCATGAGAACGACTGTCATCCTGATGGCCCTGCTCGCGCCGATTCCGGTCCTGGCGGTCGACTGCGGCTCGCTCAACGACCTGCGCTGGCTGCTCGGCGATTGGAAAGCCGAAGGCGAGCAGACGACATTCCACGAGTCCTGGACCGAGTCGGCGCCGCAGACCTTTGAAGGCACCGGCATCGAGCGCTCGAAACCGGAGTGCGCGGAGAAAAGCAGGGAAGCGTTGCGACTCGTCGAGATGGCGGGCGGCGTGTACTACGTTTCCAAGGTCACTCACAACGAGCTGCCCGTCGCCTTTCGGCTGACCGCCTGCGAAGGCGGCACCTATGTATTCGAGAATCCCGCGCACGATTTTCCGCGGCGCCTGGAATACCGGCGCGAGGGCGACGACCGGCTGGCCGTCCGGGTCAGTGACGGCGGCGAAAAGGGTTTCACGCTCGACTTCCGCCGTGAGGCCGGGACGGTTCCGCGGCCAACCGCAGCCGTGCTGGCGGCTGAGGATGCCCGTTTCGCGGCCATGATCGCCGCGAGCCCGGACGAGATCCGCCGCCGGTTTGCATCCGATCTTGTCTACACCCACTCGAACGGCAAGGTCGAGAATCGCGAGCAGCTCATCGACACGATCGTTAGCGGCCGCATGCGCTATCTCGAGGTGCAACCGACCGAGCGGGAAGTCGGTTTCACCGGCGCTACGACCGCGATCGTGCGCGGTCGCGGCCGCTTCAGCGTCAAGGCAGGCGAGACGCCGCTCGACCTGCGCCTGCGCTATCTCGCGATCTACGTGCTGAAGGACGGGAACTGGCAGTTGCGCGACTGGCAGTCGCTGCGTGAACCCTGATCCAGGCGCTGAACGGTTCGTCGTCGACGATCAGGATCCGGGCCATCTATACGAGCCTCGATGCTGAAGTCATGATGGTCGCCTTGGCGACGCTGATTTGCCGATTTTTCGCAGGAGAGCCGCGATGAGCAAAGGCATGGAACGGAAAAGGGAAGACAAGAAGAAGCCGCAGCACACTCTGGCGGAGAAAAGGGCCCTGAAGCGCGAGAAGAAGCGCCAAAAGGGCATGTAGTTCTTGCAGGCCTACGTCTTCTGGCACGTCCCGCGGACCGGTGTAGCCGCCAGGGACTACGAGGGGCTGCACCGCGATTTCCATGACGTACTTCGCCAGGCGGAAGTCCCGGGATTCCGCGGCTTACGCGTGTTCCGGCTCGAATCGATCCCCTGGCTGGAAGCCGCGGGTGCCGGCTATGAAGACTGGCACCTGCTCGACGATTCCGCCGCGCTCGACCGCCTGAACGCCGCGGCGGTCAGCAGTCACCGCCAGCTGCCGCACGATCGCATCGCGGCGCTCGCGGGCGCTGGCACCGCGGGACTCTATGGCCTACGACTCGGCGCGCTGATCGCGCCAAGCCATTCGTATTGGCTGTCAAAACCCGACGGGATGAGCTACGCCGCATTCGAACGATCGTTAAAGCCGGCGATCGATTCAGGCTGTTGCCTGTGGGGGAGGCGTATGACGCTCGGTCCGACGCCTGAGTTCTGTCTGCATGCGCCCGGCGAATATCCGCACCCACAAGCTGTCCACGCCATGCGGCTCGTGCCAGTTCTCAGTCATGGCGAGTCCTGAGCCGCCATCCCGGAAAATAGCCGCAGAGCGCCGTCGCGACCGGCACGATCACGTGCCAGAGCCACCAGGAATAGCGGCGCAGTCCTGCCGCGCCCAGGTCAGGATGTCGGCCTCGAATCCCTTCAGCGACGGCGGCGCCGATCGGCCGATGCCGCGATAGTCGAAAGTGACGACTTGCCAGCCCTGGCTCGCAAGCCAGCGCGCAAGGTCCTCATAGAACGACTGCGGCACCGCCATTGCCCCGACGATCAGTACGGCGCCGCGCGGGCTGCCGGCCGCCGCATACTCGCAAGCGGCCAGGCGATGACTGTCCGCGGCGACTAGCGCAATTTCGCGCGCCAGGATGGCTGTCGGATCGAGCATAAACGGCTATGTTAGAAGGGGCGACCGATGAAAAGCAGGGGAGACCGCATGAGCGCCTACGTCATCGCGAATGTCAGGATCACGAATCCGGAGCGTTACGCGCAGTACGTCCAGCTGACGCCGGCCTCGATCCTGCCGTACGGCGGTCGGTTCATCGTGCGCGGAGGGCGCGCCGAGAAGCTCGAGGGCGCCATCGACGCGAGCCGCATCGTCATCCTCGAGTTCGAGAGCTATGAACGCGCCAAGGACTGGTACGAATCGGAGGCGTACCGCCATGCCAAGGAATTGCGGCAGAGCGCCTCTGTGTCGAGCCTCATCCTCGTGGAAGGCGTTGCCAAGTGAGGCAGCCATGCCGGCGAACTTCCGGTCCGGAACGGGGCCTATAGGGCAGGGCGAGCAGGGGGACCGTAGATGAGCAGAATACCTGGAGCGAAACCGCTCCTGATGCTGGCCGGTGCGATCCTGGTCGGATTGCCCGCTTCGTCCAACCACGACGACACGCTCGGCGCCCGCTTCGTCGGCCCGGATGGCGTCAACGCCTCCGACTGCCTCGAGCATCACGAACCCTGCCGCAGCATCCAGTACGCGCTGGCCGCGGCCGAGCCCGGAAACACGGTCAAGGTTTCCGCGGGCATTTACGACTTGAGCGGCGTGGATCCCGAGACCTATCTCTTCGGCGTCAAGCACGCCCAAGGCGGTTACGAACCGGGCGGCCACTTCGACGAGCAGGAACCCGATGCGTTTCCGACCATCCTGGTCGGCGTAGACCCGCGCTATCGCCAGGCCCTGATGCGGCTCGGCTTCAAATGGGCGGCGGATCTCGCCTCCGCGCAAGCCGGCATCGTGGACGACAGCCCCGCGCCGGCCCTGCAGGCAACCGCGATCGCTGCCGTGAACTGCGTGCAGGGTTTCGCCGGCCAGTTTCCCTGCCGCAACGTGGACTTCCAGGCGCAGATTTCGCTCAACCAGTTCACGAGCCAGCCCACCTCCGCGGGGAACGTCTGGGGGTTCGTGGATCTCAACGACAACCGCGAGTATGCCGTGGTCGGGCTGAGGAACGGCACCGCAGTCGTCGAAGTGACGGATCCCGAGAATCCGCGACAGGTCGGCACCATTGCCGGCAACAATTCGCTCTGGCGCGAGGTCAAGATCTACCAGGAGTTCCACGCGCCGACCAACCGGTTCCGCGCTTTCGCCTACATCACGACCGAGGCCAACAATTCCGGCCTGCAGGTCATCAATCTCGGCGACCTGCCGAACACGATTTCGCTCGCGACCACGATCAACGACACCGGCTCGCAGCACACGGCCTATGTCTCGAACATCAACTATTCGACCAACATGGCGCTGCCGGGCGCAACGGCCTTCCTCTATCTCGCCGGCAGCGACATCGCCGGCGGTTCCTGGCGCGTCTACAGTCTCGCGAATGCGGCGCAGCCGCAGTTCATCCGCCAGGCGCCAGCCGGCACGCAGTACGTTCACGACGCGACCAGCCTGCTGATCAGCGACGCGCGCACGACCCAGTGCGCGCTCGCGCACAACCCCTGCGAAATCTACGTGGACTTCAACGAGAACACGGTGGACCTCTGGGACGTGACGGACAAGGTGGCGCCGGTGCGCTTGTCTTCAACGACCTACTCGGATGCGAGCTACACGCATTCCGGCTGGCCGACGGCCGACCAGCGGCACATCTTCGTGCACGACGAAACCGACGAGATCAGCCGCGGCCAGTTCACGCAGATCTACACCATGAACGTGGACGACTTGCGAAACCCGTTCATCGTCGGCAGCTGGCAGGGCCCGGACACGACGACCGATCACAACGGCTATACCAAGGGCAACCTGCTCTACGTCTCCCACTATCGCCGCGGGCTCGTGGTATTCGATGCGAGCGTTCCGGCACAGCTCCGGGAAGTCGCGAACTTCGACAGTTTCCTGTCGCCTGCGGCCAACAGCGCGGGCACGGACGGGGCCTGGGGCGTCTATCCTTTCTTCCCGTCCGGCACGGTGGTCCTCAGCGACATCAGCAACGGGCTGTTCGTGCTGCGCGACAACGCCGCGGCGCTCTCTCAATCCGCCGGGCGCATCGGATTCGTGGGCTTGGCGGGAAACGCGAGCGAAGCAGCCGGCACGGTGCGGGTAACGGTGCGCCGGAATGCCGGCTTCGCAGGCGCCGTCAGCATCGGTTACGCAACCAGTGACGTCACGGCCAATGCCGGCACCGACTACACGACGGCGACCGGCACGCTGAACTGGCCCGCGGGCGATCTCGGCGATCGCAACATCGATGTCGTTCTCCAGAACGACGGCACGACCGAGCCGAACGAGACGTTCCGGATCACTTTGTCCAACGTGACGGGTGGCGCAACGATTGAAGGTTCGGCGTCGCTCGACGTCCAGATTACGAACGACGACACGGGCGGCGGTGGCGGTGGAGGCGGCGGCGGAGCCGCCGACCTCTGGTTCCTGGCCTTGGCGGGACTGCTGTGGCTTGCCGGATTGGGCCGGGTTCGCCGCTACGGATGGATCAGGGCGGGGGCGAGCTGAGCTTGGAGCGGGCGAGCCAGGCCTGAACCGGCTTTTTCAGTTCCACGGCCTGGCGGATTTCCAGCATTAGCGGGCCGCTGCGACCGGCGTACTTGTCGACGATATCGCTCGGCACTTCGTGGCCGAACGCGAGCTGGTAGGACCGCAAGGCGGCTGCCAGATTGGGCGATACAGGCGCACCGATGGTCACGTGATTCTTTCCATGCTCTCGTTTATACGCGTTATGACCTCGGTCTGCGCCTGAATCGTCTTTTGAAGCCCGCGGGGTCAGCAGAATGGGTGTATGGTGATCTTTCGCCTATGACCACCGTCATCATTGTCTGCCTCGCCGGAATCGCTGTTTATCTCGGTGGCGCGTGGATTTCCTCGCGGCATGAGGTGAGCCAGTTGCGGACTCTCGTCGCCTCCCTCAAGCGGCAGTTGTCCCGCAACCAGACGTTAAACTGACCCGCGACGCGCGCGCAGCGCGCGCAGGACGAAACCGGCCGCCGTTCCGATCACGGCGCCGATCAGATGGGCCTGGGGAACCACCGGCGCGCCCAGCCATTCCCGGAACGGGAAACTCGCATCCCAAGGCTGCTCCGCCAGCACCTTGATCGTGCCCAGTGCGAGCGCCGCGAGCGGCAGCCAACGGCCGCGCCCGGCCGCTTCCCCAAACCAGACCACGCAACCCGCGAAATAGAGGGCGTGCAGGGTGCCGGACAGCCCGCGATACCACTCGAGCTCCGGTAGCGCCGTCCAGAACACCAGCGAAATCAGGACCGGCGCGCCGCCGAGTACTGTCCAGATCTCGCCCGGCTTCAGCCGCGAGTCGAACAACCGTCCGAGCAGCATGAGCGCCACGCAATTAAGTAAAGCGTGCGTCAGCGACAGATGCACGAGATGGCCAGTAAGTAGGCGCCAGGGTTCAGGTGCGAGCAGGGCGCGGCGGTATTCGAGCGTGCCGGCCGGCGCCAGCAATTCGATTGCGAGTATTGCGAGCACGAAGAGCGGCAGGCCGGCGGCAGTGGTCGGGCGCACGCTTATCCCTTTGCGCTAGGCTGTTCGCATTATGGCGGCAAACCCGCGCATTGCTCCTGTTCTGGACGTGAACTCGACCGACTGCACGATCGTCGGCGCCAGCTTTGCAGGTCTCGCCTGCGCGACGGCGCTGGGTCGAGCCGGACTGCGCGTTTCCGTCCTCGAGAAGAAATCGGACGTCGGCGACAAGCTGCATACGACCGGCATCATCGTCAAGGACGTCATCGATCAGCTAACGATACTTGACGAGCTGCCGGAAGCGCTGGTGCGCCGGGTGACCGGCGTGCGCCTGTATGCGCCGAATCTCCAGTTCGTGGACCTGAAAGCACCCGGCTACTACTTCCTGACGACCGACACGCCGGAGCTGATGCGCTGGCTGGCCGCCAGGGCCGAGCAAGCCGGCGCGCGCATTCATTGCCGCGCCGCGTTCCGGCAGGCGGCCCGGACTGCGAATGGATTCGATCTGGGCGAATGGGGCACAACCCGCTACCTGGTGGGCGCAGACGGACCGAATTCCATCGTCGCGAAAACACTCGGCTTGGGGCTGAGCAGCCAGTATCTGTTCGGCGTCGAATATGAGTACGCAGGCCGCACGCTGGCCGATCCCGATCAGCTGCATTGCTTCGTCGATCGCCGCCTTGCGCCGGGTTACATCGGATGGATTGTCGCGGGACCCGTCGGCTTGCAGGTTGGCCTTGCTTACCGGCTGCGCGGCCAGCGGCAGCCGGCGACCGCGGCTCTCCAGCAGTTCCTTCAGAAGATCAGACCGGTCGCCGACCTGACCGGTGTGAAACCGGATGCAATCCGAGCGGGCAAGATCCCGTGCGGCGGCACGGTTGCGCCGGTGGCCGGGCGACGGGTGCTGCTCGTCGGCGACGCTGCCGGCATGGTCTCGCCGGTCACCGCGGGCGGCATCCACACGGCGTTGAAGCATGGGGTCGCATCCGGTCACGCGATTGCGGA
This sequence comes from Gammaproteobacteria bacterium, assembly GCA_031396515.1. Classification (GTDB taxonomy): domain Bacteria; phylum Pseudomonadota; class Gammaproteobacteria; order Steroidobacterales; family Steroidobacteraceae; genus SCUD01. The sequence goes on along the minus strand of JANNKZ010000512.1, from coordinate 4,854 downwards.
CTACCTGCAAGGTAGACGCGAGGACCCCGCAACATGGTTTGTGCGGTCCTATCCGAAATTCCGGACCAAGCGCATCCTGCGGTTCCTGTTCGATCGATTCCAGAGCGACATGCTGTTCAACCTGTTCCTGCGAACGAAATTTCTGCGAACCGCCGCAGGCCTCGTCTATTTCCACCACCGAGGCGTCTTCGATTCCGCCTCGCGCCACAAAAATGCCGGCGCTATGCTTAACAAGCCGCGCGCGAGCGACAGCGTCGAGTAGCCGACCAGCAACGAAGGGTAGGGCCGGACAGATGGAAGGAAGTTGCCTCTGCGGTGCCGTCGGTTTCGAAATCGATGGCCCGTTCCCAAAGCTTTACCAGTGCCATTGCTCGCTGTGCCGCAAGCAGGGCGGCTCGACGTCGAACACCGGCATGATTGTCGAGACCGACAAGTTCCATTGGAGTCGCGGCGAGGAGTTGGTCACTGCCTGGATGCGGGCGAGCGGCTTTCGTTCGCACTTCTGCTCGATCTGCGGCGCGCCGGTGCCGAATCCCTTGCGCGACACTGGCTTCATTTGGGTGCCGAGCGGCCTCATCGACGACGGCGAGACGCTTGAGATTGCAGCTCAACTCTGGATCGGCTCGCGCGCGCCCTGGGATCGTTCGCATGGCGGCGGCATGGAATATGAAACGGCGCCGGATCTGCGCGAACTGATCCGGTTGCTGCACGCACCGGCGGGTTGAGATTCCGATGCGGGCTGTATTCTACGAGCGCACGGGTCCGGCACGCGAGGTGCTGACGATCGGCGAACTGCCAACGCCGGAACCCGGCCCGGGTGAAGTTCGCGTGCAGGTTGCCTGGTCCGGCGTGAATCCATCTGACGTCAAATCGCGCGCCGGCACACGAACCAAGACACTCGCGTTTCCACGAATTGTTCCGCACAGCGATGGCTCCGGCCTGATCGACGCGGTGGGCGAGGGCGTCGATCGCTCACGCATCGGCGAGCGCGTCTGGCTATGGAACGCCGCGTGGGGACGCGCATTCGGCACCGCTGCGGAACGCGTCGTGCTCCCGTCTGCCCAGGCGGTGCGATTGCCCGATGGCGTGGACCTGGAGATCGGCGCCTGCCTCGGTATCCCGGCGCTCACGGCATTCCACGCGATTCACGTGGATGGCGGCGTGCGCGGCAAGACCGTGCTGATTGCCGGCGGTGCGGGCGCGGTCGGTCACTACGCGATCCAGTTGGCGAAGCTCGCCGGTGCGAAACAGGTGATCACGACCGTCAGCGGCGACGACAAGGCCAGGCTGGCGCTCGCAGCGGGCGCCGATGCCGTGATCAATTACCGAAACGAGGATGTCGCCGCCCGTTGCGCCGAGATCACGGGCGGCGTTGGCGTGGACCGCATCGTGGAAGTGGATCTGAGCGTCAATGCCAGTCTGGATCTCCAGATTCTCCGCCCCGGTTGCGAGATCGTCGTCTATGGGAGTAACGCAAGCGAGATTCCGGTTCCGTTCGTGCCGGCGATCTTGAAGATGGCAGGGTTTCGATTCTTCATCGTCTACAACCTTGCTGAGACCGATCGCCGCCGCGCGGAAGCGGAACTCACACGGCTGCTGGTCGCGAAACGCCTTGCACACAACATCGCGGCACGCCTGCCGCTCGAGCGCATCGCCGAAGCCCACGAACTCGTGGAGCAAGGGCGTGCAGTCGGAAACGTCGTCTTACAGGTGCAGCCGTAGCGGGTGATGTAGTGAGCTAGAGCACTTCAATCGGCAACCCAGCCACTAGTTCGCATAATGTATATTATGTTAAGTGCGAGATCTGACTAGGCATGCAAACTGCGGGATATCGGCTGATTCCAAGGAATTGCTGCCCTAGCCTGCCTACGGCTTGAGGTGAGATGCCAGGAAGGTATCCATGGCGCGAAGCAACTGAAGGCGCGAGTCGCTGGTGGACAGCCAGTGATCCTCGCCCTTCAGTTCAATGAGCTGATTGTGCTTGCCGCCCTCGTTCAGCAGCTGCGCAAAATTCTGCGATTGACTGTAAGGAACCACGGTGTCGTTCGTTCCGTGGATCAGGAGAATCGGAATCTTGATCGTGCCGATCGATCGCGCCGGGGAAAACCGGGCGACATCCTCGTCGCTCGGGTCGCCGATCAAGTCTCTCCACGCACGCAGGGCGTCGGAGTCGTCGCCGGAACGCTTCCGGATGAAGCCGGCCATGTCCGGCACATCCGCAATGCCATTGACGCTGACGGAACAGACGTAAAGGTCCGGGGTAAAGGCTGCTCCGGCCAAGGCTGCGTAGCCGCCGTAGCTTGCGCCGACGATGCAGACACGCTTGGGATCGATGATGCCTTTGTCGGCCAGATACTTCACCCCGTCCGTGATGTCGTCCTGCATGGCGCGACCCCATTGACGGTTCCCCGCGCGCATGTGGACGGCGCCGAATCCAAACGAGCCGCGAAACTGCGGCTGAAGCACCGCGTAGCCTCTCGTGGCGAGAAATTGCGCCCACCAGTCGAATCCGGTGTCGTCACGCGCATAGGGCCCACCGTGCGGAAACACGACGAGCGGCAGATTCTTTGCTTCGCGTCCGGGCGGCGTCGTCAGGTACGCCGGAACCTCAATGCCGTCCCGGGACTTGTAGCTGGTGACCTGCTGTTCGCCGAGTGCCGCATCCGCGAGTGCGGGATATGCCTCGCCGATGATATCGGCGGTGCCCCTGGTGAAGTCGATCAAGTAGTACACGGGCGGACTCGACGCACCCTCGACGAAGGCGACGATCCGCTTGTAGTCCTGCGAGCGGTCGAACACGCGCGTTACGCGATCGGGAAAGGCCTTGGCCACGGCCTTCTGTATGGCCGCCAGTTTCGGATCGATCCAGTGAATCGTCGGTTCCGGCCCGCCAATCGCGAATCCGACCGGAGCCCCCGTGAATCGGTCGCGGATGACCGAAGTGACGTCATGCTCGGGATGCTCGTAGAAGACCACAGGCTCGCCGCCCGTCTTCGGCAGGCTCCAGACCTTGAACTTGTCGGTGCCGCGCGGACTGATGGCAAGGACCGACTGGCCATCGGCAGCAACACCCGCGAGCTCGAACTCGTAATCCATCTGCGCCGAAAGGATCGTCTTCCAGCTATTGTCGTCGTTGATCAGCACGGAAAATTGCCGGGTCTCGGGGTTGAATTCGCTGCGCGCGAATCCGCGTCCAGCGCCGTCCAGAACCCAATCGTCGGTGTAGGGTGAGCCCGATTCGAGCAGCCTCCCCTTCCCATTTGTTGTGTCGACCTCGAACAGGGATAACTGGTAGCCGCTGTCCTTGCGTCCGCCCGACAATCGCGAGCCCAGCTCCTGCTGGTACGCGGTTCCGGAGAAGTTCCACGTCGACATGATCACGGTCCCGGGCTTCGGCGGATGCAGGCTCTCGAGATACGCACCAGTGACGGATTCGCGGGCCGGATGTTCCATCAGCAGGGACGTTGCCTCGCTGCCGGCCGCCTCGACGTTGATCGCGAGGAATCGCTCGAACTCGTAGCGTTTTTCCGCAACGGTCGTCGCGGCCTGCGTCAACGAGCGGCTGACGCTGATGATCAGTATCTTGTCATCGGCCCAGTCGAGATCGCGAACCCGCGCATTGGGAGGCGCGAGGCGCTTCAGTTCCTTGCCGGCACCGAGGTCAAACACGACGACGACCGGTGAGCCGCCCGGGTCGTTTGCCCATGCGACACGCTGCCCGTTCGGGGACAGCCGCACGAAGGACATCTCCGGAAGCGCTGCGAATGCACTGACGGGCGGCGGCGCCTGCCCAGCGGCAAGACTCGAAAACGCGCAAGCGAGCGCGGCGACCGAGATCATGGCGCCCATGTTCATGACGCGCCCTCCCCGCGCACAAGATACTCCTGCGCGAGCCGTTCGAGGTGCCTGCGGCTCTCTGCCTGCAGGAAAGGCGCCACCAGCATCAGCACCTGGTACACCCCTTGGGCCATGCCGCCGCTCGCCGCGTCGCGGCGCGGATGCCGCGCAGACTCGAACGACAGCCAATACAGCGCGACGACCGCGATGTTGGCGGCGAGCGCGTCGATCTCCGCGCCGGTCGCGGTCATCAGGTTGCGCTCGACAAGCCCCAGGCAGATGCCGCGGGCCGCCTGTACGGCACGTTCGAACACGGACGCGAGCCGAGCGCCCGCCCGGCGGTCGCGCGCCATGATTCCGCTCAGGTCGCGGAACAGGAAGCGATAGCGCCAGAGCAGCTCGAGTATCAAGTGCAGCAGCAGCCAGACGTCCTCGACGTTGTCTGCGCGCCAGCCTGCCGGCGGCAGCAGCGCATCGAGTTCAGAGACGAACTGTTCGAGCAGAGCCGCGGACAGTTCGTCCTTGCGGCGGAAGTGGTAATGCAGGTTGCCGGCGCTGATCCCGAGTTCGGCAGCAATCAGCGAGGTGGAGACGTTCGGCTCGCCGAGGTCGTTGTAGAGACCGAGCGTGACGTCGAGGATGCGTTGGCGGGTGCGACGCCCGGAAGGCGACTTAGGACTGGATGACATGGCTGGTGTACGACGGGCGCGCCCATCGTACACCAGCTGTCGGGAGGACTCAGGCGGCGCGGCGGGTCGTGCGGCGCTTCAACTTCTTCGCCGTGCGGGTTTCCACGCGCGCGGTCAGCGCATCGACGCGGCGCGACAACGAGCTCACGTCTTTCGCGGTCGGCAGGCCGATGCGGCGGATCACGCGGCTCACGCCCTGCTGCAGCGACTGCTCGAGCGTCGTCAGGCGCTCGTCGGCGACGCCGGCCAGGTTGCCGACCATGCTGTCGGCGGCATCACGGCCGCGGGCCGAGAACTTCTGGCTCTCGTCGATCGCGAGGACGAGGAC
>JANNKZ010000502.1:0-3268 GCA_031396515.1 Gammaproteobacteria bacterium | reverse complement strand
GGGTGAAGCAGGTGGGTAACGGGGATGTCCCCGTCCTGACCCTGCACGGTGGCCCTGGCTTCCCGCACTACTATTTCGAGTGCTTTGAGGACTTCCTGCCGCGGGACAGGATCCGATTCTGGTACTACGATCAACTTGGTTGTGGATTTTCGGACCGGCCCGACGAGCCTTCTCTCTGGACGGTCGAGAGGTTTCGCAGCGAGGTCGAACAGGTGCGGTCGGCGCTTGGACTGGAGAGTTTCGTACTTTACGGACAGTCCTGGGGCGGCATGCTGGCGATCGAGTACGCGCTCGCCTACCCGCAATACCTCAGCGGTCTTGTGATCTCCAACATGACGGCGAGCATTCCGTCATACGTTGAGTACGTCAGCGAGCTGCGCGCCGCGATGCCGCCGGACGTCGATCGCGCAATGAAGTCATTCGAGGATCGTGGTGACTATCTCGCGCAGGAGTACCAGCAACTCGTCATGGACCACCTTTACTCGAAACACATCTGCCGACTTGACCCGTGGCCAGAGCCCGCGATGCGATCTTTTGTAAACTTGAACCCTCAGGTGTACAACACCATGCAAGGCCCCAGTGAGTTCACCGTAGTTGGCAACTTTAAAGACTGGGATCGGTGGGCAGATCTGCACCGACTATCGATGCCGACCCTACTAATGGTCGGCCGATACGACACGATGTCCGTAGCCGATGTGCAGCGTATGGGAAGCCTAATTCCGAACTCACAGGTAGTTGTATGCGAGAAGGGCAGCCACTTGGCTATGTACGATGATCAACCGGCCTACTTTAATGCCCTTGTTCCCTTTCTATTGAATGCGGGTCGCTGAACCCCGACGAATGTCAGCGTACCCGTCCGTAACAATTGGCTACGCCAGGCATTCGCGGCAAGGGAGGACAACCGATGTTTCGTTTGACCCTCGCGGTCGCGCTGATGGCGCCACGGGTGGCCTTGGCGGTCGATGCGCAGCCCGCGGCGGCCGCGGACTCGATTCTTCGCAACGCCCGAATCCTCGTCTTCAGCGGTCTTGAACGCCACGACCGCACGGACGCACCGAGATTCGAGCAGGCACTCGCCATCCGCGACGGTCGAATCGTCTTCATCGGTACGAACGCAGAGGCCGAAAAACTGGTGGGCCCCAATACCGACGTGACTGACCTGCGGGGACGCATGGTCATGCCGGGCATCGTCGATGGGCACTTTCACGGCACGCGCACGACCGACTGCGCGATGGGCTACGAGGGCGGGACCAAACCTCAGATCCTCGCCAAGCTTCAGGCCTGCCTCGATCGTCCCGACCAGGCCGCCCACAAGGGGACCAACGTCGGCTTGTTCGCGAGCCAGTTCTTCGGCGATGCTCTCCTGCCGAGCGGAACTTCCTTGACACGCGACGACCTCGACCGGTTGGACACCACGCGGCCCATCTACTTGCGCAATGCCGATGGCCACAAGTTCTGGATGAACAGCCGTGCCATCGACAATGCCGGCATCGATTCGACGACGCCCGTCCCGCTCGGGGGCCAGATCGGCCGTGACGCGAGTGGACGGCCCAATGGCTTCTTCGCGGACATGGACGTCGGCGACTGGGGCGAAACCGTGGAGCCATCTGAATCAAGTCTCGTCGATCGGGTGCGGCGTACGAACGCTGATGCCAACCGGATGGGGATCACGTCGGTTTTCGTCCCGGGCAGCAGCGAAGGGGAGATCACGCGCTGGGCGAAGGTTCAGGACGAAGGCGGGCTGACGCTGCGCGCCAACCTGGGGTTGTCCGCGGATTTCGTGCTTGAGACAGCCGATCCCGTCGAGCTCACGAAGCGGATCGCTGCGCTCGACGACTACCGGAAGTACGCCAAGGGCCTGATTGCGGTAACCAGCGTCAAGGTCTACTGCGACGGCGTGATGGAGCACCCGGCGCAGACGGCGGCGATGTTGAAGCCGTACAACGTCAACTCCGGCACCCGCGACAAGCCGATCTGGGGGCCGGGCACGTCACGGGGTCCCGAACCGGCCTGCTCGAACGCGCAGCAGGGATTCATCGAGCTCGACAAGGCCGGCTGGCAGATCCACGTCCACGCGATCGGCGACCGTGCGACGCGCGAAGCTCTCGATAATCTTCAGGCCGCGCGCGACGCGAATGGGGCGCGGGACCTTCGTCATACGATCACGCACCTGGAGGCGATTGACGTCGCGGACATTGCCCGCTTCCCGCGGCTGGGAGTAATCGCGAGCATGTCGCTGCAATGGGCGAGACGGGATGCTTACACGGTCGACAACACCGCAGGCTACATCGACGACGCGCTCTACGAACGGCTGTTCCCGGCGGCGGAACTCTGGCGCGCGGGTGCGATCATTGCGGGCGGCAGCGACTATCCCGTCGACCCGCTGCTGCCGATGGTGCAGATCGAGACGGCGCTGGATCACACGGGTGAGTCGATCCCGGGCGTCTTCCCGGGCGCGCTGAGCCCGCAGGAAGCTGTCAATGACCTGCTGGCAGTAATCAAGATGCACACGATCAACGCCGCCTACCAGTTGCACATGGACCGGGACACGGGCTCGATCGAGGTCGGCAAGTACGCAGACCTGGTGGTCCTCGACCAGAACCTGTTCGAAGTACCAACGGAGCGCATCTCAGAAACCACCGTCGTGCAGACGATACTGGGCGGCGAGGTGGTCTATAGCGCGGACTGAAAATCCGCGTGTCGGTGGTTCGATTCCGGCCTTGGCCACGATTCCCTGCTTCGACTCAACCAAGTGTCGCCATCCATGGCGCAGACTCCGCGTGTTCCCAAGGGATGGGCGCGGAAGCGCGGTGCTGTAGTCTGGGCATCGTAATGATGGCTCATCGGGTGAGCTTGGCGATGGATTAGGATCAAGTTCGCAACTAGAGGGGGATGCGATGGCCAAGAGAAATAGGTCAGCCAAAGCTCGATCATCGACCAAGGCCGATGGAGAACTGACGCTCCTCCCGGTGTCGATTGCCGAGTTGCCGATTTGGGTGCTGGGGCGGTCCTACTACCGTTCCTTCCCGGTTCGCAAAGAGAACATTGGGCCAAAAGGCGTCAAAGCTTACGAAGACCTTGGTGTCTCGCCGGCCGCGTACCTGTACAACGCTGTTTGGCCGACAGAAGAAACCGTCGTGTATATGTGCCTTGAGGCTGTCCTGATGGCCGCGCCGCCAGAATCAGTCTCTAAGGCTGTGAGCGTATTGGCGCCCGGCACAGGCCTACGAGCACCAGTGGTGTGCAGAATGCGTCGGCCGCAGAAGCT
>JANNKZ010000499.1:0-7213 GCA_031396515.1 Gammaproteobacteria bacterium | reverse complement strand
CCGGGCCACACGGCCGGCCATATCGCCTTTCATGGCCATGGGGCGCTGTTCTGCGGGGACACGCTCTTCAGCGCCGGTTGCGGCCGGCTGTTCGAAGGGACGCCGGAGCAGATGCTCGCCTCGCTGGATGCCTTTGCGGGCCTTCCGGACGCCACCCGGGTGTTCTGCGGCCACGAGTACACACTGGCCAATCTGCGCTTCGCGTCGGCCGTGGAGTCCGGGAACCCCGATATCGCGGACTATGTCCGAAAAGCCACGGAGTTGCGGGCTGCGGGCCTTCCAACCCTGCCTTCGACTATCGGGCTTGAGAAGCGCGTCAATCCTTTTCTGCGAAGCCGGCACGAAAATGTCAAATTATCGGCTGAACGTCGGGCCGGCAGGCCGCTGCCGACCCCGGTGACAGTGTTCGCCGAGGTTCGTAGCTGGAAGGACACGTTTCGATGAACCCGACGCGAATGCCGCCGACCCGACTGTTCGCCATCCTCGCGCTGCTCGCGGGATTTGCCGGCTGCGCCAGCACGCCGACGCAGGCGCCCGTGAGTTCGCTGCCGGACCAGCAGATCGTCAACGATCCGGCGGCCGAGGCATTCCCGGACGAGTCCACCGCCCCGCCTGCGCCCCAGCCGGAACTCGAAGTGCCGGCGGCGGAGCCCCTGTCGCCCGCACCGGTGCTTTACGGCGACGTGCTGGTCCGTATCCGCAGCAAGCTCTCGCTGCCGGACGCAGACCATCAGCGAATCGACCGCGAGATCGAATGGCTGCAGCGCAATCCGGACTACCTCGCCCGCGTCTTCGGCCGCGCGCAGCGCTATCTGCATCACATCGTCAACGAAGTCGACGCTCGCGGCCTGCCCGGCGACCTGGCGCTCCTGCCGGTAGTCGAAAGCGCTTTCAACCCGTTCGCGTATTCGCGCAGCCATGCGAGCGGCCTCTGGCAGTTCATCGCGCCGACCGGCGAGCGCTACGGCATGAAGCGCAACTACTGGCAGGACCCGCGGCGCGACGTGCTCGAATCGACCCGTGGCGCGCTCGAGTTTCTGAGCGACCTGGAAAAGCGCTTTGATGGGGACTGGTACCTCGCCATCGCCGCGTACAACTACGGTTCCGGCAACATCCAGCGCGCGATCAACCGCAACCTCGCTTTGCGCCGCAAGACCGATTTCTTCTCGCTGTCGCTGCCGGCGGAGACGCGCGCCTACGTGCCGAAGCTGATCGCGCTCGCACGGATCATCCGCAACCCCGAGGCCTACGGCATCTACCTGCCGCCGATCCCGGATGCGCCGTACTTCCGTGTCATCCCGACCGGGGGGCCGGTGGACCTGCGCCTTATGTCGGAGCTCGCGGGCGTCGACACCGAGGAACTGCACGCACTGAACCCGGCCTGGAACCGCTGGATCACCGACCCGGACGGCCCGCACCGCGTGCTGGTGCCGGAAGTCGTGGCCGACAACTTCACGACCCAGCTCGCGGCGCTCGACGCGAACGCGCGGGCCCGGCTCGCCGCGCACCCGGTCGCGCCGGGCGAATCGGTCGCTTCGATCGCCGGCCAGTACAAGGTGCCGGAGACGTTCATCGAGCAGGTCAACGCCGGCCACCGCGCCGATCTCCGGGCGGGCGACGTGCTGCTGGTCCCGGCGGGCGACGTGTCCCAGCTTCGCGCGGGCCTCGGCTCGGACCTCGAACGCCGCACCTACCGCGTCCGCAACGGCGATTCGCTGTGGAGCATTTCGCGCAAGCACGGTATGACGGTCGCGCAGCTCGCGCGCCTGAATGGCATCTCGACCAAGGCCATGCTGCAGCCCGGCCAGCGTCTGCAAGTCTCCGGCTCGCGCGGCACGCCCGAGACCCAGCCAGTCGCGAAGGCCGGCAAACTCGACTACCAGGTGAAGCGCGGCGACACGCTCTCCGGCATAGCCCGGCGTTTTGCGGTCACCGTGAGCCAGATCCAGAACTGGAACAACATGGGTCGCAGCACGGTGCTGCGTGCCGGACAATCGCTGACGATCCACGTCGGCAGCTGATTTCGGCGGAGGGGAGGGTATGGGGTTCCTGGCAGGAAAGAAGGCCCTGATCGTCGGCCTTGCGACCGATCGATCCATCGCCTGGGGAATTTCACAGGCGATGAAACGCGAGGGCGCGGAACTCGCATTCACCTACCAGAACGACCGCATCAGGGATCGGGTCGTCGAAGCCGCGACCGAACTCGGTTCCTCACTCGTGATGCCGATGGACGTCGGCATAGACGCCGAGATTGCGGCCGCGTTCGGGCAGCTGAAATCCCATTGGGGCGCACTCGACGTCCTCGTGCATTCCGTGGCGTTTGCACCGCGCGAGGCGCTGACCGGCGGCTTCGTCGAGGCGACGACCCGCGAGGCATTCAGCCAGGCGCACGATGTGTCGAGCTATAGCCTCACTGCGCTCGCACGTGCGGCCCTGCCGCTCATGGAAGGCCGCAATGGGGCGATCGTGACGCTCTCTTACCTGGGCGCCGTGCGCTCGATTCCCTCGTACAACGTCATGGGACTCGCGAAAGCGAGCCTCGAGGCGAACGTGCGTTTCCTCGCCGCCGATCTCGGCGCAAAGGGCATCCGCGTGAATGCGATCTCGGCGGGTCCGATCAAGACGCTCGCCGCCGCCGGCATCCCGGGCTTCCGCAAGATGCTGCATCACGTCGAACAAGTGTCGCCGCTGAAGCGCAACGTGACGATTGACGATGTCGGGAATGCCGCGGCGTTCCTGTGCTCGGATCTCGCCGCCGGCATCACCGGCGAGACGCTCTACGTTGATTCTGGCTACTCGCACGTCGGCATGAGTTTTCCCGAATAACGCAGCTGGCGCTGCGCTTAGCGGGACCGGCGGGGCTTCCCTCGCTCGCTCAGAAGAGAAGAAACGGAAAATTCGCTCGCTCGGGACCCCGCCGGTCCCGGTCGCGCAGCGCGAAATGTGTAGCCTGGATTACTGGAAGAGCGTGGGGTTAACGTCAACGTCGGCGTTCGCGCGCATCGCAGCGATATAGGCAGTTGCGTCGGTCATCGCGGCGCGGTCGCGAGCCTGGTCGAATTCGCGTTGACGTTCCTCGGGCGACAGTGTCGCGAGAGACCCTGACCGGACGGCCGTGACGATCCAGACCGCCGTGTCGCCCGTGCCGAGTTTGGCGGTGCCGTAGGTCGGCTTGCCGGCCGGCACCGGCGCCTTAAACGCGGCGGTCTTCAGTTCCGCCGGCAACTGCAGGTCGTCGCGGCGCGCGAGCCTCGGCAGGTGGGTCGTCGCGGGCTCCGGCTTCTGCCAGCCCTGGGTCGCGGCCTCCCAGGTAGCGCCGCCCTTCAGGTCACCAGCGAGCGCTTCGGCGCGGGCGGCGGCCAGCTGCTGGGCCTTTTCGAGCCGCGCGGCCGCGACGATCAGCGGACGGATCTCCTCGAGTGTCCGGGGACGGGCCCCGACGTGCGAGACGACCGCGACCGCGACCACTTTGCCCGGCTCGATTTCGACCGAGCGCACTTCGCGACCGGCGAGCACGTCCGGCGCGAACACCGCTTCGATCAGTTCCGGCGCCGCGCCAAACTCGGCGCTGCCGCCCCGCGTGAAGCGTTCGATCCGCCGGACCGGCAGGTTCAGCTTTGCAGCGACGGACTCGAGATTGCCGGCGGATTCGAATGCCAGCGTATCGAGCTCTTCCTGGGCGTCGCCGAACGCTTTCTCGACCCGCACTCGGCGCAGTTCCGGCTCGAGTTCGCTGCGCACTTCCTCGAAGGACCGGATCACTTCCGGATTGACATCCACCAGCTGGATCACGTGCCAGCCGAATTCGGTCTTCACCGGGCCGCGGACCTCGCCCGCCTGCATCTCCCAGACCGCGTCGGCAAAGGCCTGGACGAAGTCACCGCGCTGCGCAAACCCGAGGTCGCCGCCGGATTCCTTGGAGCCCGTGTCGTCCGACAGCTCGCGCGCCAGCCCCGCAAAGTCTTCGCCCGCGCGCGCACGCGCGTAGGCGGTCTTGGCGCGCGCTTCTGCGGCCGCGTCGTCGGTGCCTGCGGCGATCAGGATGTGGCGCGCATGCCGGCGTCCTGGTGTCGTGTAGCGGGCCTTGTTCGTTTCGTAGTACTCGCGCAGGTCCACGTCGGTGACTTCGGCGGCCGCCGCGAACTGGTCGATGTCGAGCTCAATGGTGTCGATGGTCGCCTGCTCTTCGGTCATGTAGGCCTGCTTGTTGGCCTCGTAATAGGCGGCGATCGCTGACTCGTCGAGTTCGACGGAGTCGCTGAAATCGGCGGCGGGCACGACCACCCAGGCAAGTTCGCGCGTTTCGTTCCGGAGCGCGACTTGGCGATCGAATTCGGCCGGCATCACGAAGGCCGAGGTGACCAGGCCGCGATCCAGCTGCCTCGCCATGACGATCTCTCGTTGTTCCGCCTCGAACTGCGCCGGCTCCATGCCGATGGACTTGAGCGCCGCACGGTACGCGTCCGACGAGAACTCGCCGCCGGCCTGGAATGCCGGAATCGCGCGGATCGCCGCGAGGATCTGCGCAGGGCCTGCTGCGTAGTGCAACTTGCGCGTGCGCTGGCGGATCAGTTCGCTGCGGATCGCCTGCTCGAGCACGCGGGTCTGGAGCGAGGTGCGCATATCCTCGGGCACGCCGGCCGCGCCGAACGCGGCCTGGAAGCGGGACAGCTCGTCCTGGTAGGCACGCTGCACGTCTGCGACGCCGATTTCCGCGCCGTTCACTTCGATTCCGCGCGCCTTCGAGAAGTCGCCGACGCTGACATTGACACCCCAGAAGACGAAGACGACGCCGAGCGCGACCAGGATGGTGATCGCAAAAATACCTTTCAACTTGTCGTGGATAGTCTGCAACATGTGGGCGGCGGATTCGTCCAAAAAAACGGGGCGCTAGGGTAGCATGATTGCGCCAAAGCCTCTGAGCCAGGGAGCCCGACATGCCGCAGCGCGTTTTGTCCGTGATCATCATCGCCCTTGCGACGCTTGCGACCGCTCCCGCAACTGCCGCACCGAAACCTCCGTTCGCGCCGCTCGACGTGTTCTCGCTCGAATGGGCGAGCAGCCCCGAGATCTCGCCCGACGGCAGCCAGATCGCCTACGTGCGGTTCTCGTTCGACATCCGTAGCGACACGCGCAAGAGCGCGATCTGGCTGGTCGGCCAGGACGGCCAGAACCACCGGCCGCTCGCCGGCGGCGCTGCCAACCAGTCGAGCCCGCGCTGGTCGCCGGACGGCGGCCGACTCGCCTTCGTGTCCTCCGAGGGCGACGGCGGCGCGCAGGTCTTCGTTCACTGGCAGGCGCAGAACGTCACGACGCGTATCACCAACCTGATCGACGCGCCGACGCGTCTGGCGTGGTCACCGGACGGCAAGAGCCTGGCCTTCATCATGCGCGTGCCGGCGAAGCGCGAGCCGCTCAAGGTCAAGCTGCCCGAGGCGCCGAAAGGCGCGAAATGGGCGGAGCCGCTGACCGCGATCGACCGCATGGTCTATCGCGCCGACGGCGAGGGTTTCCTGCCGGATGCATTCAGTCAGGTGTTCGTGGTGCCGGCCGAGGGCGGCAGTGCGCGCCCGCTCACCGAAGGCGCGTGGGACCATGACGACGTAGCCTGGTCGCACGACGGGCACGAGTTGCTCGTGTCCGCCAATCGCCGCGCCGACGCCGACCTGATGCCCGCGGATACCGAGGTGTACGCGATCACCGTGGAAAGCGGCGAGATCCGAGCGCTCACCCAGCGCTTCGGCCCCGACGCGGCGCCGGCCGCCTCACCCGACGGCCGCTACGTCGCTTACACCGGTTTCGACGACCGGTTCCAGGGCTACCAGCGCACGCGCCTCTACCTGATGCGCCGCGACAATGGCGACATCCGCGAGCTCGCGGCCGACCTCGATCGCGATGTCGCGAGCCCGGTATGGAGCCGGGACAGCCGCACGATCTACGTGCAGTACGACGACCAGGGTACAACGCGCGTCGCCGGCATCGACCTGAACGGCCGGGTCACACCGCTGATCGACGACCTCGGCGGCGAGGGCTGGTCGCGACCGTACGGCGGCGGCTCGTTTTCGGTCGCCCGCGACGGCAGCATCGCTTACAGCGCGAACGACGCGCTCGCCCCGGCGGACGTCGGGCTGCTCGACGGCGGCAAGACCCGCCGGCTGACCGCGCTCAATGCCGAACTGCTCGGCGCCCGCACGCTCGGCAGCGTCGAGGAGATCTGGAGCATCTCAGCGGTCGACGATCGCCGCGTGCAGAGCTGGCTGATCCGTCCGCCCGGCTATGACGCCTCGAAGAAGTATCCGCTGGTGCTCGAGATCCACGGCGGCCCGTTCGCGAACTACGGCCCGCGCTTCGCCGCGGAACTGCAGCTCTACGCGTCGGCCGGCTACGTCGTGCTGTTCTCGAATCCGCGCGGCAGCACGAGCTACGGCGAGGAATTCGGCAACCTGATCCACCACGCCTATCCGGGTCGCGACTTCGACGACCTGATGTCGGCAGTGGATGCGGCCATCGCGAAAGGTGGCATCGACGAGAACCGCCTGTTCGTGACCGGCGGCAGCGGCGGCGGCGTGCTGACCGCGTGGATCGTCGGCACGACCGACCGCTTCAAGGCGGCGGCCGTGCAGAAGCCGGTGATCAACTGGGCGAGCTTTGCCCTTACGGCCGACCTCCCGAACGTGTTCTACAAGTACTGGTTCGCAAAGCCGCCGTGGGAGGATTACGAGACGTACTGGCAGCGCTCGCCGCTGTCACGCGTCGGCAACGTCAAGACGCCGACCATGGTGGTGACCGGCGAACAGGACTACCGCACGCCGATTTCCGAGTCGGAACAGTTCTACCAGGCGTTGCGCATCCGCGGCGTCGACACCCTGCTGGTCCGCGTACCCGGTGCATCGCACTCCCTCGACGCCCGCCCCAGCCTCCTGAACGCCCGCATCGCCTACATCCTCGCCTGGTTCGCCAAACACGATCCTGCTTCCGTTCCGGCGGCCGCGGAAGCGGCCGGTCCGGCCGAGCCGGAATCGCGAGTGAGCGAATAAAGTTCCGGCTGAGCGAACGAGCGATCACCGGCGCGGCCGTGCCGGCCGCATGTGATGGTCGATGAAACGGGAGATGGGGAGATGGTGCCGGGTCGCGAATTCGCGGATTTGCCAATTCTTTAGAAAACCGTTCGATTCGATCGAACCAGCAAATCCGCGAATCCGCGACCCGGCAC
>JANNKZ010000442.1:0-5400 GCA_031396515.1 Gammaproteobacteria bacterium | reverse complement strand
CGCGGCGGCTGTTGCGCGCACCCGGATTTCGATCGTGACCGGGACCCGATGGCGGATGTCGACGGTCGCGAGCCAGGTCGGGCCGCCGGCGTCGTCGTGTTGCGCGAGCGCAAGCGGCGTGCGCTCGCCGGTGAGCGTGATTGCGGCCGCGGTGAGTTCGCTCGCGGCGATCCGCGCCGTGCCGGGCGCGTCCCGCGGCACGAGCGTGATGGTCAGCAGAGCTAGATTGCGTCTCTGCACAATGCCGTAACTGCCTGCAATCCCAGCAGGCAGGTCCAGCGTCGGCGTCAGCGCATAGTGCAGCCGCAGGTCGCCGACATCGGCGTATCCGGGGTCCGTGAAAGGCCGCGCGGGCGGCGGCGGCGCGCCGGCGCCGCCGCAGCCGCCGAGCAGCGCAAGCGCGAAACAGGCCAAAAACAGCGGCCGGCGCACGTCAGTCCGGGTCCGGGCCGGTTGCGCCGGCGCGACCCGCCGGGGGAGCGCGCCGTTGTTGCACGCCGCCCACGCCGAGCCACTGGCGGTGCGACTGGCCGCCAGGAAAAAGTCGCGAAACGGCGCGCCGTTGGCTGCGGACGGCGAGACGCAGTCCAGATCCGTCGCACCGGCACCTGGCGCCCGGCATGTTCAGGTGATCAGGAGGCGGAGCGCCTGCAGGCCCACGATTGCGACCAGCGGCGAGAAGTCGAGCCCGCCGACCGCCGGCAGTACGCGCCGGATCGGCGACAGGATTGGTTCGCAGAGCGCGGTCAGGAGCGCGGTCGCTGGGCTGCGCGCTCCGGGCGCGATGAAAGTCAGCAACGCGTAGATGACGATCAGCACCGTGAAGAGCTGCAGCACCGCGACCGCGAGCATCAGTAGCGCCGCGACCAGCAGCTGCCCGACCGGGAACACGACGCCGGTACGGAGCCGGAACAGGATCAGCACGGTGACGAACTGCACGGCGAGCAGCGCGATGACCGAGGCGGTGTCGAGCCGGCCGATCGGCGGCAAAATGCGCCGGAGCGGCATCACGAGCCAGCTCGTCAGCGCCAGAATCGCCTGGGCGAGCGGATTGCGGAAGTCGGCGCGCACCAGCGGCAGCAGCAGTCGCAGCAAGAAGGCATAGACCGCGAAGGTCAGCAGCGAATCGACGACGAAATAAAGGGCATCCATGCGCCAATTCTAGTGCGACGGGCTCAGCGGCGCGCGCCGAAGAGCGCCGTGCCGATTCGCACGTGGGTCGCGCCCTCGGCGATCGCGGCGGCAAAGTCGCTGCTCATGCCCATCGACAGCGCATCGAGCCGGTGGCCGTTGCCGTTCAGCTGCTCGAGCAGGCGCCGCAGCATTGCGAACCACTGGCGCTGGCGCGCCGTATCCGGTTCCTCCGGCGGCAGCGCCATCAAACCGCGGAGCGCGAGCCGCGGCAGGCCGGCAACCCGTTCCGCAAGCGCCGGCAGCTCTGCCGGCAGCACGCCGCCCTTGGTCGGCTCGTCGCCGAGACGGACCTGGATGCAGACGGCGAGCGGCGGCAAGGACGGCGGACGCTGTGCCGACAGTCGCTCGGCGATGCGCGCCCGGTCCACTGTGTGCACCCAGTCGAAGGTCTCGGCCACGACGCGCGTCTTGTTGGTCTGCAGCGCGCCGATGAAGTGCCAGCGCAGTGCGCGCCCGGAGAGCAGGGCGGCGTGCGCCTGCGCTTCCTGGACGTAGTTCTCGCCGAGGTCCGCGAGGCCCGCGTCGACCGCCGCAGCGATGCGCTCCTGCGACTGCGATTTCGCGACACCGATCAGCGCGATGGCGGCGGGATCCCGGCAGGCTGCCCGGGCCGCTGACGTGATCATTTCCCGCAGCAGACCCAGCGTTGCTGAGGGATTCTGCGGAGCAGTTAACATATTGGTGTGCGGCTCCCGGGGATATACTGCCCCCGGCCCTGACGAGCCTCCCTCTGGCTCGCGGGGAGCCTGCGTCGTGCACCGTGCCAGGGAGTCCTGATGGCTGTCGACATCGCCCAACTCTTGGCCTTCGCCGTCAAGAACAACGCGTCGGACTTGCACCTGTCCGCCGGCGTGCCGCCCATGATCCGCGTGGATGGCGACGTCAAGCGCGTCAACATGCCGCCGCTGACGCACAAGGAAGTGCACAGCATGGTGTACGACATCATGAACGACAAGCAGCGGAAGGTTTACGAGGAGTTCTTCGAAACCGACTTCTCGTTCGAGATCCCGAACCTGGCGCGCTTCCGCGTCAACGCCTTCAACCAGAACCGCGGCGCCGGCGCCGTGTTCCGCAACATTCCGTCCCTGATCAAGTCCCTCGACGACCTCAACGCGCCGAAGGTGTTCAAGGACCTGTGCATGCTGCCGCGCGGCCTCGTGCTGGTGACCGGGCCGACCGGTTCCGGCAAGTCCACGACGCTCGCGGCCATGGTCGACTACGTCAACCTCAACCGCCCCGAACACATCATCACCATCGAGGACCCGATCGAGTTCGTGCACGAGTCCAAGCGTTGCCTGATCAACCAGCGCGAGGTCCACCGCGACACGCTCGGCTTCAGCGAGGCGCTCCGCTCGGCGCTGCGCGAGGACCCGGACGTGGTGCTGGTCGGCGAAATGCGCGACCTCGAAACGATCCGCCTCGCACTGACCGCGGCCGAGACCGGCCACCTCGTGTTTGGCACGCTGCACACGAGCTCCGCCGCGAAGACGGTCGACCGCATCGTCGACGTGTTCCCGGCGGCCGAGAAGGAGATGGTCCGTTCGATGCTGTCCGAGTCGCTGCGCGCGGTGATCTCGCAGACGCTGATGAAGCGCCTCGGCGGCGGCCGCATCGCGGCCCACGAAATCATGATCGCGACGCCCGCGATCCGGAACCTGATCCGCGAGAACAAGATCGCCCAGATGTACTCGTCGATCCAGACCGGCCAGGCGCAGGGCATGCAGACGCTGGACCAGTGCCTCACGGATATGCTTGCGAAGGGCCTGGTCTCCAAGGAAGAGGCGCGCTACAAGGCGGCCAACAAGGACTCGGTCTAAGCGGCGCGTCGCGCCCGGGAGACACGGAATGGATCGCGAACAGGCAATCAGGCTGATGCAGGACCTGCTGCGGCGCATGGTGGACCGCAAGGGATCCGACCTGTTCATCACCAACGGCTTCCCGCCGGCCATCAAGATCGACGGCGAAGTGCGCCCGCAGACCGACAAGGTGCTGGCGCCCGAACAGGCCGCCGTGCTGGTGCGCTCGATCATGAACGATCGCCAGACGCGCGACTTCGACGCCAACAAGGAGGCGAACTTCGCGATCGCCCCGCCCGGCATCGGTCGCTTCCGCGTCAGCGCGTTCGTGCAGCAGGGCTACACCGGCTGCGTCATCCGCCAGATCAACTCGACCATCCCGACCATCGAGGAGCTCGAGCTGCCGCCGATCCTGAAGGACATCGTAATGTCCAAGCGCGGCCTCGTGATCGTGGTCGGCGCGACCGGCTCCGGCAAGTCCACGACGCTCGCGGCGATGGTCGGCTACCGCAACGAGAAAACGCGCGGCCACATCGTCACGATCGAGGACCCGGTCGAGTACGTGCACCAGCACCGCGGCTGCGTGGTCACGCACCGCGAAGTCGGCGTGGACACCAACGACTGGCACACGGCGCTCAAGAACACGCTGCGCCAGGCGCCCGACGTCATCATGATCGGCGAAATCCGCGACCGCGAGACGATGGAATACGGCATCCAGTTCGCCGAGACCGGCCACCTGGTGCTCGCGACGCTGCACGCCAACAGCTCTAACCAGGCGCTCGACCGCATCATCAACTTCTTCCCGGAGGAGAAGCGCGAGCAGCTCCTGATGGACCTGTCGCTGAACATCCGCTCGATGGTGTCGCAGCGCCTGGTGCCGCGCGAAAAAGCGGAGGGCCGCATCGCGGCGATGGAGATCCTGATCGGCACGCCGCTGGTCTCCGACCTGATCTTCCGCGGCGAGGTCACCAAGATCAAGGAAGTGATGGCGCGCTCGAACCGCCTGGGCATGAAGACATTCGACCAGGCGCTGTTCGACCTGTACGAAACCGGCGTCATCTCCTACGAGGAGGGCCTGCGCAACGCCGACTCCAAGAACGAACTGCGCCTGCGCATCAAGCTCGAGAGCAAGCGCGAGGACCGCCTCCAGGCCGAGGCTTCCAGCACGTTGAGGATCGTCGATGAGTCCAACGACGGCAAAGTCTACTGACAAGCCCGCCACCGACAAGGTCCTCGCGGCCGGGTCGGAGGAAGGGCGATTCAGCATCAAGCCGCTGCTCAAGCTGATGGCCGAGAAGAAGGCCTCGGACCTCTTCTTCACGTCCAATTCGCCGGTCAAGATCAAGATCGAGGGATTGATCCATTCGATCAACAAGCAGGTGCTCTCCGCCGAGAACGTGCGCGACATCGCCTACGGGCTGATGAGCGCCGAGCAGCTCGAGCACTTCCAGAACGAGCTCGAGATCGACTTCGCGATCTCGGAGCCGGGCGTCGGCCGCTTCCGCGCCGCGCTCTTCCACCAGCGCGGCTATCCCGCGCTGGTCCTGCGCTACATCAGCGTCGACACGCCGAGACTGGACCTGCTCGGCCTGCCCGACACGCTGACCGACCTCGCGATGCTGAAGCGCGGCCTGGTCCTGATGGTCGGGGCCACCGGCTCCGGCAAGTCCACGACACTCGCGGCGATGATCAACCACCGCAACGAGAACTGCTCGGACCACATCCTGACGATCGAGGACCCGGTCGAGTTCCTGCACCAGAACCGCAAGGCGATCGTCAACCAGCGCGAGGTCGGCCTCGACACGCGCTCGTTCGGGCGGGCGCTGCGCGCCGCCATGCGCGCCGCGCCGGACGTGATCCTGATCGGCGAGATCCGCGACCGCGAGACCATGGAAGCGGCGATCGCGCTGGCCGGCACCGGCCACCTCTGCATCGCGACGCTGCATGCGAACAACTGCGCCGAGACGCTCGACCGCGTCATCAACCTGTTCCCGCGCGACCAGCACAACCAGATCTTCCTCGACCTGTCGCAGTACCTGCGTGCGATCGTTTCGCAGCGCCTGGTGCGGGGCCGCAACAACAAGCGCGTCGCCGCGGTCGAGGTGATGCTGAACACGCCGCACATCCAGGACCTGATCAAGAAGGGCGACGTCATCGCGGTCAAGGAAGCGATGCTGATGTCGAACGAGCGCGGCATCCAGAACTACGACTCGGCGCTCTTGCACCTTTACAAAGACGGTCGCATCGATATCGAAGAAGCGTTGAGCAACGCGGATTCCCGCACCAATCTCGAGGCGCGGATCAACTTCGGTTAGTGGCGGGCGTTGGGGAGCAGGCGGGGAATGCTTCCTCGCTCGCTCACCGGAGAAGAATCAAAGTTATTCGCTCGCTCGAAACATTCCCCGCCTGC
>JANNKZ010000426.1:0-3929 GCA_031396515.1 Gammaproteobacteria bacterium | reverse complement strand
CCTGCCGCAGTCGATCGGCCGGCTGTCGGGATTCATGGGCAACACCGGCGTGCTGTTGCGCGCCTGGGTGTACATGCGCATCCTGGGCGCCGCCGGCATGCGCCGCGTCGCCGAATATTCGACGCTGAACGCCAATTACCTGCTCGCGCGGCTGGTCGAGGCCGGTTTCGATGCCGCCTATCCGGGCCGGCGGGCGAGTCACGAGTTCATCGTCACGCTGAAGCGCCTCACGCGCGAGACCGGCGTCACGGCGATGGACTTCGCCAAGCGCCTGCTCGACCATGGCTATCATGCGCCGACCACGTACTTCCCCCTGCTGGTGCCGGAGTGCCTGTTGATCGAGCCGACCGAGTCCGAGACGCGCGAAGAGCTCGACGGCTTCGTCGAAGCGCTGGTCGCGATCCGCCGGGAAGCGGCGAGCGACGCCGCCAACGTCAAGGCGGCGCCGCACACGATGCCGGTGCGCCGGCTCGACGATGTGCGCGCTGCGCGCCAGCTCGACGTCGCCTGGAAGCCGGCCACCTCTTGAGCGAGCGGCCCGACAAGCGCCAGGGGGCGGCGCGTTTTGCGCGCGCCTTCGGCAGCACCTGGCGCGGGTTGCGTGCGGCCTGGCGCGACGAGGCCGCGTTCCGCCAGGAATGCGCGCTCACGGTGGTCGTCGTACCGCTCGGCCTCTGGCTTGGTGCGACCGGCGTCGAGCGTGCGCTGCTGGTCGGCCCGATGTTCCTGGTGCTCGCGATCGAACTGATCAACAGCGCCCTCGAGGCGACGGTGGACCGCATCGGCCTCGAGCGCCATCCGCTCTCGGGCATCGCCAAGGAGCTCGGCTCGGCGGCCGTGTTCATCGGCTTCGTCGTGCTCGCGGTCAACTGGATCCTGGTGCTCGCATGGCCGCGCTAGTCTGCGGGTCGCTCGCCTTCGACACGGTCATGATCTATCCGGGCCGCTTCCGCGACCAGATCCTGCCCGACAAGATCCACATGCTGAACGTGTCGTTCCTGGTGCCGACATTGCGCCGCTATTTCGGCGGCTGCGCCGGCAACATCGCCTTCAACCTGAAGCTGCTCGAATGCGACGGCCACGCGATGGGCGCGGTCGGCCACGATTTCGGTCCTTACCGCGACTGGATGGTCGCGAACGGCATGTCGCTCCGGCACGTGCGCGTGATCGATGACGAGTTCACCGCGCAGGCCTACATCACGACTGATCTCGACGCCAACCAGCTCACCGCCTTTCACCCGGGCGCGATGGATCACTCCTGGCGGCTCGCCGTGCCGGTCGACGGCAGCATCTCGATCGGCGTGCTCGCACCGGACGGCCGCGAGGGCATGATCGCGCACGCGGAGCAGTTCGCCGCCGCCCGCATCCCGTTCGTGTTCGACCCGGGACAGGCGATGACGCTGTTCGAAGGCCCGGCGCTCGCCGCTTTCGTTGAACGAGCGGACTGGGTGACGGTCAATGACTACGAGGCGCAGCTCCTGCAGGAACGCATGGGGCTGTCCACCGAGGCGCTCGCCGCGCGCGTGAAGGGTTACATTGTGACCCGCGGTGCGGAGGGTTCGGTTATCCACGCGGGCGGCCAGCGGTACGAGATACCGGCCGTGCGCGCGGCCCAGGTGGTCGATCCGACGGGCTGCGGCGACGCCTATCGCGCGGGCCTGCTGTTCGGCCTGATGCGGGGGATCGACTGGCAGACGACGGGCCGCATCGCCTCGCTGATGGGCGCGATCAAGATCGCGACCGTCGGCACGCAGCATCACCGATTCACGCTCGACGAATTCAGGGAACGATTCCATGACGCATTCCAGTACCGGATGGACTGAGCGGGCCGGCCGATTCGCGGCGACCGCGGCCGTCATCGCCTTGCTGCCGTTGGCCGCCACGGCGCAAACGCCGCCGCAGCCGCCCATGGAGCCCGAGTTCCAGCCGCCCGTCGGGCAGCTGCAGCCGATGCCCATGCAGTTTCCGCCGCTGCTGCCGCCGATCGAGCAGGAGGAATCCTCACGCTGGGCCCGCACCCTTGAGCGCATTGCGACCGGCGTGGTCGCGATCCAGATCGACCAGACGCGCGCCTTCGACACCGAATGGAACACCTCGTCGCAGGCCACCGGCTTCGTCGTGGACGCCAAGCGCGGGCTGATCCTGACCAACCGGCACGTGGTCACGCCGGGCCCGGTGACGGCGCTCGCGACCTTCATCAACCGCGAGGAAGTCGAGCTGCATGCCGTCTATCGCGACCCCATCCACGACTTCGGCCTCTATCGCTACGACCCGTCGAAGCTGCGCTTCATCAAGCCGGCGGAACTGCCGCTGTACCCGGCCGGTGCACAGGTCGGCGTCGAGATCCGCGTCATCGGCAACGATGCCGGCGAACAGCTCTCCATCCTCGCCGGTACGCTCGCGCGCCTCGACCGCCAGGCGCCGGAATACGGCCTGGGCAAGTACAACGACTTCAACACGTTCTATTACCAGGCGGCGTCCGGGACGTCGGGCGGCTCGTCCGGCTCGCCGGTGATCGACATCCAGGGACGCGTGCTCGCGCTGAATGCGGGCGGCTCGACCGGCGCGCAATCGAGCTTCTACCTGCCGCTGCCGCGCATCCTGCGCGCACTCAAGCTGATCCAGGACAACGATCCGGTCAGCCGCGGCACGCTCCAGACCGTCTTCAGTTACACCCCATACGACGAACTGCGCCGCCTCGGGCTGCCCGCGGGCATGGAGTCGGCGGCGCGTCGCATCGCGCCGTCGCGCACCGGCATGCTGGTGGTTCTCGAGGTGCAGCCGGGCGCCGCTGCCTACGGCCAGCTCGCGGTCGGCGACATCCTGGTGTCGGTCGACGGCGACCCGGTCTCGGACTTCGACACGCTCGATGCGCGGCTCGACGACCGCGTCGGAAAGACCGTGGAGCTCGGGGTCGTGCGCGGCGGCGAGGCGCACAAGTTCACGCTGCCGGTGCAGGACCTGACCGAGATCACGCCGCACGAGTACCTCGAAATCGGCGACGGTGTGCTGCACACGCTGTCCTGGCAGATGGCGCGGCACATGAACGTGCCGGTCTCGGGCGTGTACGTCGCGAATCCCGGCTACACCTTCGGCACGGCCAGCATCCCGCGCGCGTCGGTACTGACCGAACTCGACGGGCGCCCGCTCGCGAACCTCGCGGACGCGCGCGCGATCATCGAGACGCTCGGCCACCGGCAGCGCGTCACGGTCCGCTACTTCACGCCGGAAGAAACGCGCGTCCCGCAGCTCAAGACCATCCGCATCGACCGCGCCTGGTTCCCGGTAAGCCATTGCCACCGCGACGACGCGACCGGGCGCTGGCCCTGCGAGCCGCTTTCTGCCGCCCCGGATGCGCAGCCGCCGCAGCCCGGCACGACGCGCTTCGCGCGCACCGGCGACCGCCTGGTAGACGCGATCTCGCCGACGCTGGTGCTGGTCGAATTCAACATGCCGTATTCGGTGTCGGGTGTCACCGAGCGCAATTACCACGGCACCGGCGTCGTGCTCGATGCGGTGCGCGGACTGGTCGCGGTCGACCGCAACACCGTGCCGGTCGCGATCGGCGACATACGGCTAACGTTTGCCGGAACGATCGAGGTGGACGCCACAGTCGAGTACATCCATCCGCTGCACAACCTCGCAGTCGTGCGCTACGACCCGCGCCAGCTCGGCGAGACGCCGGTCAAGTCCGTGAAATTCGCCGGGCGCCTGCCGATGACGGGCGAGCAGGTGACGGTGGTCGGCCTGCAGGCCGACAACCGCGTGGCCTCGCAACAGGCGACCGTCATTTCGATCGGGCCGGTGAAATTCCCGCTGTCGCGCACGCTGCAGTTCCGCGACGCCAACCTGGAAGTCATCCGTCTGGTCAACGGACCCTCGGATTTCGACGGGGTGATCGTCGACAAACGCGGCGACGTGCTCGCACT
>JANNKZ010000369.1:0-1756 GCA_031396515.1 Gammaproteobacteria bacterium | reverse complement strand
CCCCGGCCGGCGGGCGCATGACGCGCCGACTCAAGAGGGATCGCATCCCTTTTGGCGTTTTTTTGCCTAAAGGGATGCGACCCCTCTTAGTGGTGCTTGCGGCGGCGGTCGGTCTGCTGATGTTCTGGCCGGCACAGGCGTGTGACGAGTCGCAGCGCTTGATCCTCGCCGGCAATCCCGACAACACCGATGCGCGCGACGCGCTCGCGCGTTCCTGTGCGCGAGCCGGCCAGCACGCGGCGGCGCTCGTCGAATACGACCGGCTGCTGGCGGTGGATTCGAAGAACGTGGACTGGCTGCTCGGCAAGGGACAGGCATTGATGGCACTCGGGCGTCCTGCCGAGGCGCTGCCTGTCCTCGAGCGCGCGCGCGCGGCCTCGCCGGAATACGAAGACGTAAAACGCGCGGAGGCGAGAGCTCGCGCCGCGCTCGACGAGGAACACGCGCGCGATCGCGGCACGCGCATCTCGCTCGCCGCCGCGCATGAAGATCTCTCCGGCGGCCGCGATTCCTGGCAGTCGCTCACTCTCGGCATCGACCGGAAACTCGCCGCGCGGCGCCATCTCTTCGGTGGCATCCACGTCGAGGAACGCTTCGACGCGCAGGACGAACAGTTCTCCGTCGGCTGGGCCGATGTCGCAGCGGGCGACTGGTCCTACGGACTCTCGCTCGACGTCGCGCCGGACGGCGAGATCCTGCCGGAATGGAACCTCGTCGCTGAAGCGGGCCACGCCCTGCCACAAGACATGAGTTTCTCCCTGCGCGCGCGCCACGCGAGCTACGAGACGGTGGACGTGGACTCGGTCGCCGCCGGCGTCGAGAAGTATCTGCCGCTCGCGCGCGTCGGCTACACGCTGACCGCCGCACAGCCATCGGACCTCGACTGGAGTTTCGGCCATACGCTGCGGCTCGCGCACGACTACGGCGACGCCAGTCACGTGACGCTCGCGCTCGGTTACGGCGAGGAAGCCGAAACCATCGCGCCGGGCGTCGTTCAGGTCACGGATGTCCGGAGCGTTTCAGTCAACGGATTGCACTGGCGCAACTCGGCCTGGGGCTTCACCTGGGAGGCAGGCTGGTACGAACAGGGCGATCTCTACGACCGCGTGCGAGTGAGCCTTGGACTCCAATACCGGTTCTGACCTGATCGTCACGCTCGCGTGGCGGAGTGCAGAGATCGCGGGCCTGGTCGCGGTCGCGATGCTGCTGACAGCACTCTTTGTGCGCGCCCACCTGCAGCGCATGGAACGGCTGCGCGCGGCGGCGATTGCGGTCTGGCGGCCGCTCCTGACGCGCGTCGCGATCGAGGAGGGCGAACCACCGGCGCTGCCGCGCCTGCCGTCGCGCCAGCTGCCGTACCTGCTCGAGGAATGGAATGCGCTGCACGATGCGGTGCGCGGCAGCTCCTCCGAGAAACTGAACGCGGTCGCCAAAACGCTCGGTCTCGACGTCGCCGCGCGACGCATGATTCATTCCCGCCAGGTCGGCCGGCGCATCATCGCGATCCGCACACTCGGGCACCTGCACGATCCGTCGTCCTGGAAGCCGCTTCAGGAACAGCTCGCCTCGACCAATTCGCTCGTGTCGTTTTATGCCGCGGCCGCGCTCGTGCGCATCGATGCACAGCGAGCGATGCCGGGCATCATGCTGCAGCTCGCCGAGCGCGAGAGTTGGCCGGGCGAGGCGATGGCGCGGCTTCTGGTCGATGCCGGCGCCGACGTCGCGCGCGGCCCGATCCGTACGATGATGCTCTCGC
>JANNKZ010000544.1:0-1786 GCA_031396515.1 Gammaproteobacteria bacterium | reverse complement strand
TCGAGTTCAACCAGCTCTGCATCCCGCCGCTCGCGCGCGCGATCGATATCGGCGCGAGCACGCTGCTGGTCGCGAACCGCTATTGCCGCGAGCGGCGCGCAATCCTGTTCGTGGATCCGCCACAGAGCTGGGACACCGCGGTCCGGGCGCAAGCGGAAATGCGCGACTGGGCCCTGCCGACCGACAGCGCATGCCTGTTCTTCCCGCGGTTGCTCGGCTACGACAAGCTGCGCGGCCGGTTCGAAACCTTCGCGCCCTGTGGCGCGGTCGCAGGCGCGATGTCGCGCGCCTCCGAGCTGTGGCCGGTCTGGTCGCCGTCGAACGGGGAAGAGGCGGTGCTGCGTCCGGGACTGCGCCCCGCCTGCGCGGTGGACGACGACATGCGCCTGCGGCTGGCCGCCGTTGGCGTCAACACCGTGCAGACCGTGCGGCGGCCCGGCCGCGAGTCGCTGCCGATCTGCACCCTCGCGGGGCCCGGCGCGGGCTCCGCCGACTGGCGCTCGCTGGCCGCGCGCCGTCTCGCGCACCTGATCGTCAACAGCATCGAGCAGGGCACGCGCTGGATGATTTTCGAGCCGAACGAGCCGCCGACCTGGCGCCGCGCGGAAATGCAGGTGCGCTCGTTCCTGGCCTCGCTCGAGGAACGCGGCGCCTTTGCCCACCGCGCACCCGGAGACCGCTGGTTCGTGATCTGCAACGAGCGCGTGAACCGCGATCGCCACCGCGAGCAGGGCATCGTCAACCTGATGTTCGGGTTCCCGGCCGCGCGCGCCGGCGGCTTTCATGCCTACCTGATCACGCATCGCGCCGGCGGCAGCCGCGTACAGACTGTGAGCCCGAATCTCGCAGGCATTCCCGATACCGGGCTGACGCAGGTGCTGGCCGAGCTCGACGTGCCGGCCGTCGAGAACCCCTAGCCGAATCCGCCGCCGCCCGGCGTCTCGATCACGATCGTATCCCCGGCTGCGACTTCGACCGCCGCGCAGGCCGGCAACTCGGTCGCGCTGCCGTCGGCCTTCAGCAGTCGCGTGACGCCCGGCGCGCCGTCGGCGCCGCCCACGAGCCCGAACGGCGCGACGCGCCGGTGGTTAGACAGGATCGCGGCCGTCATCGGCGCGCGGAAACCGATCGCGCGCACGAGTCCGTCGCCGCCGCGGTTCGTCCCGGCGCCGCCCGAGCCGCGCCGGTAGCGGAATTCGCGCAACAGCACCGGGTGGCGCGATTCGAGCACCTCCGGATCCGTCAGGCGCGAGTTGGTCATGTGCGTCTGTACGCCGGAGGCGCCGTCGAATCCGGGGCCCGCGCCGGCCCCGCCGGCAATCGTCTCGTAGTACTGCTGCGCCGCATCGCCGAAAGTGAAGTTGTTCATCGTGCCCTGCGAGGCCGCGAGCACGCCGAGCGATCCGTAGAGCGCATCCACGATGCACTGCGAGGTCTCAACATTGCCGGCGACGACCGCGGCGGGCGCGACGGGGTTCAGCATCGAGCCCTCCGGGACCCGGATCGCGAGCGGCCGCAGGCAGCCTTCGTTCAGCGGGATGTCGGAATCGACCAGCGTGCGGAACACGTACAGCACGGCGGCCGTGCAGACCGCGAACGGCGCGTTGAAATTGCCGGCGCTTTGCGCGGAGGTGCCCGCGAAATCGATCACGGCGCTCCGCGCCTGCCGGTCCACCGTGACCCGCACTTCGATCGCGCTGCCGTCGTCCATTTCATAACGGCGATGGCCATCCTGCAGCCGCCCGATGACCTCGCGCACGCAGGCCTCCGCGTTGTCCTGGACGTG